>NZ_JAAGPG010000074.1:0-238 GCF_017104665.1 Burkholderia sp. Se-20378
GAAAAAAAAAAAAAAAAAAACACGGATGACGGCCGACTTATGTCTACACGATACAACAGTCGAAGACCAGTCGAACAACAACACGCCACAGCTACATCAGTCGTCGACGAAAGACTGCAAACAACTCGACTGACACCGACAGACACGTAACACGACGCAGATGATCGTGACTACCACTCACACCTACACACATCAACAACAAATATCGCAGCCACCGATCGTCTGCGACACACTCGAA
>NZ_JAAGPG010000735.1:0-238 GCF_017104665.1 Burkholderia sp. Se-20378
TAGTTATGATACAGCTATGGTACGTCAGTACTAGTGCAGCTGTCGTCGATTGCGACACTAATGTTATAGAGAACAGTTGGTGATTCATCTGTGACATTCTATTCGAAATCTTAACAGTGTATGCTGAGTGATCTATACAGCTCTGCTGCTTATAGTATGGTGTAGTGAATGTGCTGTGTGTGTATATGGATGATTGAGCTGCACAGTGTAGTGTTTTTTTTTTTTTTTTTTTTAATAC
>NZ_JAAGPG010000736.1:0-2919 GCF_017104665.1 Burkholderia sp. Se-20378
TGCCGTCGATGCAGTGGAGCACGAGCTGCTGCGCGAAGCGCACGGTGAAGTCGAAGAAAAGCCGGCGCGGCTGAAGTCGCCCGCGCCGCAGACGGTCGCGCGCAACGTCGGCGCCGCCATCGACCCGAACACGCTCGCAGGCGTGTGCGCGGCGCCCGGCATCGCGGTCGGCACGCTGGTGCGTCTCGACGACGCGGAAATCGTGCCGCCCGAGCAGGCCTCCGGCACGCCGGCCGCGGAAAGCCGCCAGCTCGACCAGGCGCTGAAGTCCGTCGACGCCGAACTCGACGAAACGGTGCGTAACGCATCGGCGCGCGGCGCGGTCGGCGAAGCGGGCATCTTCGCGGTGCACCGCGTGCTGCTGGAAGACCCGACGCTGATCGACGCGGCGCGCGACCTGATCAGCCTCGGCAAGAGCGCAGGCTTCGCATGGCGCGCGACGATCCGCACGCAGATCGACACGCTGTCGAAGCTCGACGATGCGCTGCTCGCCGAACGTGCGGCCGACCTGCGCGACATCGAGAAGCGCGTGCTGCGCGCGCTCGGCCACACGAACGGTGCCGCGCGTGCGCTGCCCGACGAAGCGGTGCTTGCGGCCGAGGAATTCACGCCGTCCGACCTGTCGTCGCTCGACCGCCAGCGCGTGACCGCGCTCGTGATGGCGCGCGGCGGCGCGACGTCGCACGCGGCGATCATCGCGCGGCAGCTCGGCATTCCGGCGCTGGTTGCGGTCGGCGATGCGCTGTACGCGATTCCGGACGGCACGCAGGTTGTCGTCGATGCGAGCGCGGGCCGGCTCGAACACGCGCCGACCGCACTCGACGTCGAGCGCGCACGGCACGAGCGCCAGCGCCTGGACGGCGTGCGCGAGGCGAACCGGCAACTGGCCGGTGAAGCGGCCGCGACCGTCGATGGTCGCTCGATCGAAGTCGCCGCGAATATCGCGACGCTCGATGATGCGAACACCGCGGTCGACAACGGCGCCGATGCAGTCGGCCTGTTGCGCACCGAGCTGATGTTCATCCATCGCCAGGCTGCACCGACGGCCGTCGAACACCAGCAGAGCTATCAGTCGATCGTCGACGCATTGCAGGGCCGCACGGCGATCATCCGCACGCTCGACGTCGGCGCCGACAAGGAAGTCGACTACCTGACGCTGCCGCCCGAACCGAACCCGGCGCTCGGCCTGCGCGGCATCCGCCTCGCGCAGGTGCGCCCCGACCTGCTCGACGATCAGTTGCAGGGCCTGCTCGCGGTGAAGCCGTTCGGCGCGGTGCGCATCCTGCTGCCGATGGTCACCGATGCGGGCGAGCTCGTACGCCTGAAAAAGCGCATCGACGAATTCGCGCGCGCGCAGGGCCGCACCGAACCGATCGAGGTCGGCGTGATGATCGAGGTGCCGTCGGCCGCGCTGCTGGCCGACCAGCTCGCGCAGCACGCGGATTTCCTGTCGATCGGCACCAACGACCTGACGCAGTACACGCTCGCGATGGACCGCTGCCAGGCCGACCTGGCCGCGCAATCCGACGGCCTGCATCCGGCCGTGCTGCGCCTGATCGACATCGCGGTGCGCGGCGCCGCGAAGCACGGCAAGTGGGTGGGCGTGTGCGGTGCACTCGGCGGCGATCCGCTCGCGGTGCCGGTCCTGGTGGGCCTCGGCGTGACCGAGCTGTCGGTCGACCCCGTATCGGTGCCGGGCATCAAGGCGCGTGTGCGCCGTCTCGATTACCAGTTGTGCCGTCAGCGCGCGCAGGATCTGCTCGCGCTCGATTCGGCACAGGCGGTAAGGGCAGCAAGCCGCGAGGTCTGGCCGCTCGACTGAGCGTCGACGGCAGGTTCGCGACCGGTTTCACGACGAAAGCAATTAGCTCAACGACGATTAATGACGAGACAAGGATTGGAGGACTGAATGAACGGGAATCCGTTTCTGAAAATACAGGGCCTGGGCCGGGCGCTGATGCTGCCGATCGCGGTATTGCCGGTTGCCGGCATCCTGCTGCGACTCGGCCAGCCGGACGTGTTCAACATCAAGATGATCGCCGACGCCGGCGGTGCGATCTTCGACAACCTGCCGCTGCTGTTCGCGATCGGCGTGGCGGTCGGTTTCGCGAAGGACAACAACGGCGTCGCTGCGCTCGCGGGCGCGATCGGTTACCTGATCGAAACCGCGATCATGAAGGACATCGATCCCAAGCTGAACATGGGCGTGCTGTCCGGGATCATCGCGGGTGTGGTCGCGGGCCTGCTGTACAACCGCTATAAAGACATCAAGCTGCCGGACTACCTCGCGTTCTTTGGCGGCAAACGGTTCGTGCCGATCATCACAGGCCTCGTCTGCGTGATACTCGGCATCGCGTTCGGGTACGTCTGGCAGCCGGTCCAGCATCTGATCGACGCGGCCGGCCAGTGGCTGACGACGGCGGGCGCGATCGGTGCGTTCGTGTTCGGCTTCCTGAACCGCCTGCTGCTCGTCACGGGCCTGCACCACATCATCAACTCGCTCGCATGGTTCGTGTTCGGCAACTTCACGCCGCCCGCCGGCGGCGAGATCGTGCACGGCGACCTGCACCGCTTCTTCGCGGGCGACCCGACCGCGGGCACCTTCATGGCCGGTTTCTTCCCGATCATGATGTTCGGCCTGCCGGCCGCGTGTCTGGCGATGCTGCACGAAGCGCCGAAGGAACGCCGCGCGATGGTGGGCGGCCTGCTGTTCTCGATGGCGCTCACGTCGTTCCTGACCGGCGTGACCGAGCCAATCGAATTCAGCTTCATGTTCCTCGCACCGGTGCTGTACGTGATCCATGCGGTGCTGACGGGGCTGTCGCTCGCGATCTGCCAGATCCTCGGCGTGAAGCTCGGCTTTACGTTCTCGGCCGGTGCGATCGACTACGTGCTGAACTACGGGCTGTCGACGAAGGG
>NZ_JAAGPG010000737.1:0-3439 GCF_017104665.1 Burkholderia sp. Se-20378
ACGCACACCTCGGGGTCCTGAAGGTGCTGGAGGACAACCGCATCCCGATCGACTGCCTCGCGGGCACCAGCAGGGGCGCCGTGGTCGGCGGCCTGTATGCGAGCGGCATGGCCGCCGGCGAGATGCAGAAGCGGCTGTCGGCGGTCACCCTCGCCGACATCGCGTTCGACGTGACGGAGCGCGCAGACCTGCCACAAACCAGCCGGGAGGACGAGCGCCTGTACATCAACGGGCTGACGCTCGGCTTCGGCAAGAAAGGCGTGAAGGCGCCGGTCGGCCTCGTGCAGGGCAACCGGCTGCAGGCGCTGCTCGCGAACTGGACGGCCGCCGTGCCGACCAACCAGCCGTTCGACCGCCTGCCGATCCCGTACCGCGCGGTCGCGACCGACCTGCAGACGGGCCAGATGGTGGTGCTCGACCACGGTTCGCTGCCGCTCGCGATCCGCGCGAGCATGGCGATGCCGGGCCTGTTCGCGCCGGCCGAGATCAACGGGCGTGCGCTCGTGGACGGCGGGCTCGTCAGCAACCTGCCCGTCGACACCGCGCGGCAGATGGGCGCGAACGTCGTGATCGCGGTCGACATCGGCTCGCAACTGCGGCCGCTCGACGCGCTCGCGTCGCCCGCCGACGTGATGCAGCAGATGGTCGGCATCCTGATCCGCCAGAACGTGACCGCGCAGCGCAAGCAGCTCGACGCGCAGGACGTGCTGCTCACGCCGGACCTCGGCGCGCTCGCGTTCACCGATTTCCAGAACGCGAAGCAGGCGATCGCCGCGGGAGCTGCCGCCGCGACCGCGGCGCTGCCGAAGCTGAAGCGCTTCGCGCTCACGCCGGAACAGTACGCGGCCTACCGATCGGCGCACGCGCAGCCGCTGCCACCGCCGATCCGGATCACGCGCATCGACATCAAGACCACCGGCGGCGTGCCGAAGCAGGTCGTCAGCAACGCGCTGCACGTGAAGCCCGGCGACACCTACGATCCGGATACCGTCAGCCAGGATCTGCTCGGGCTCACGACGGGCGGCAACTTCGAGAGCGTCACGCAGCAGATCGTGAGCCACGGCGACGAAAACGTGCTCGAGATCGATGCGCGCGAGAAATACTGGGGGCCGAACTTCCTGCTGTTCGGGCTCGGCATGTCGAGCAGTTCCACCGACGAGGGCGGCTTCCGCCTGCACGTCGGCTACCGGCGGCCATGGCTCACCGAATCGGGGCTCGAATTCCGCGCGGACACGACGATCGGCAGCGACCTGCAATCGGCGCGCATCGAGTTCCGCCAGCCGCTGTCGATGGCCTACGGCGTCTATCTGTCGCCCTACGCGGAATACCAGCGCCGCTACGCGAACCTGTACGACGACACCGGCGACGTGAAGATCACGCAGTACCTGATGCAGACCGCGCGCGCCGGGCTCGACTTCGGCCTGCCGATCGGGCGGCTCGGCGATTTCCGGATCGGCCTCGGTTACGTGACCGGGCACGGCTCGCCGACCTACAACGTGCCGTTCGACGACGGCAGCGGCCAGACGCTGCTGTGGCCGAGCTTCACGTCGCAGGCGCTGACCGCGCGCGCGCGGCTCGTCATCGACCAGCTCGACGATCCGCTGTTCCCGCGCAAGGGCTATTTCACCGAGCTGCGCGTCGAACGCTCGCTGGTGTCGCGCAACGGAGGCTCGGCGCAGGAATTCGATGACAGCATCAACAACGCGCCCTACACCGAGATCTACGGCAAGGCGATGGTGGCGCAGCAGTTCGGCCGGCACAGCGTCAGCGCGACGATCGAAGGCGGCAAGAGCATCGGCGGCACCAACCTGATCAACTCGTTCAATTTCACGCTCGGCGGCTTCCAGCATCTGTCCGCGTATGCGGCCGACCAGTTGAACGGCAACGAGCTCGCGTATGCGCAGGTGACCTACATGAACCAGCTGATGACGTTCAACGCATCGCCGATCAAGGCGCTGTCGGTGGGCGCCAGCGCGGAAGTCGGCAACGTCTGGTCGAGCGGCCAGCAGGTCGGCGGCGGCGCGCTCAAGCAGAGCTATACGTTCTTCACGAGCCTGTCGACCGCGTTCGGGCCCGTGTACATCGGCGTGGCGCTCGCACCCGGCGGCCGCCGCAACTTCTACCTGCAACTCGGCCGCACGTACTGAGCCTGCGCGGATGCCGCTTCGGCGGCATCCGCGTCTCCATCGCGCCGCGCGCCCGGGTCAGAACTCCGCAGCCATCGCGACCGCGCGGGCTTGCGCCCGTTCGATGCTGTCGCTTGCGCGTGTACCCCACGTGTGTTCGACGGTCAGGCTCCTGACCTCACTCACGCCGATGAACCTCAACCAGAATTCGATGTAGTCGGCCTGATGCCGGAACCCGGGATTGTCGGCGCCCGCGCCGGGTTCCCGGCTTTGCCCGCGAACATGGATCACCAGCGCGCGCGGAATGTCCAGCAGCGGCGCGTACGCGTTGCCGTCGAACGTAAACAGCATGTTCCGCTGGCTGACGAGATCGATCAGTTGCTTGAGCTTGTATGGATAGCCGAAATTCCACATCGGCACGCCCACGACGATCCGGTCCGCGTCCTGAAAGCGCTTCACGAGCGACTGGATTCGCCGCCAGATCGACTGCTCCGCCTCATCCATCGGCGCGTTTGCGACGCCCTTGTACTTGGCGCCGATCGCGTCGCTGTCGAAGTCCGGCAAGTCCTCCTCCCAGACATTCAGCGTATCGACGTCGATCGTTGCGCCCGTCTCCCGGTACGCATCGACAAAGGCACGGGCGACCGCGATCGAGGCCGACCTGGCGCCGCGGGGAGAAGACACGATGTTCAAAAGCCGCATGAGGTTTGACCCGGACAGGAATGCATGAACAAGGGGGCGGCCATCGTGGCGGCCCCGGCTCCACTGCTGCGTCGCGGGCCGCCCGCCTCCGCTGTCACGGCTCGGCCGGCCCATATAGTTGCAATTGCAATCGTAATGCAAAGCACGCGCGCACGCCAAACGAATCGTCACGCGATTGCGGTGCGGGAAGGTGTCGATACGGGAAAGGTGCGGCGGGAAAGGCCGGCGACGCGCTCGAATCCGGCGCACGGCGGTCGTGCTGTGGTGCTGTCGTGCTGTCGTGCTGTCGTGCTGTCGTGCTGTCGTGCTGTCGTGCTGCTGT
The DNA here is from genome assembly GCF_017104665.1 of Burkholderia sp. Se-20378. Taxonomy (NCBI): domain Bacteria; kingdom Pseudomonadati; phylum Pseudomonadota; class Betaproteobacteria; order Burkholderiales; family Burkholderiaceae; genus Burkholderia; species Burkholderia sp. Se-20378. The sequence goes on from NZ_JAAGPG010000737.1 coordinate 3,151, forward strand.
TTCTGTCGAGGCCGAGGGCCCGTGCGGCGTGGGCGGCGCTGCCGTGACGGCGCCGTGCGGGCGGCGGGTGCAGCGGGGCGGGGCTGGCGGCGGGGGGCAGTGGCGGGGTGGCTGGCGTGGTGGCGGTCGGGTAGGCGCGGAGGCGGGGTGTCGGGTGGGTGGGCGGGCGGGCGGGAGGGGTGGCGGGCGGGCGGGCTGTGGTGATGTCGTGGTGTCGTGCTGGCGTGCTGTCGTGCTGTCGTGCTGTCGTGCTGTCGTGCTGCTGTTTCTGTCGAGGCCGAGGGCCCGT
>NZ_JAAGPG010000738.1:0-3266 GCF_017104665.1 Burkholderia sp. Se-20378
TGAGGACCCGGCCGTGACCGTCTGCGTGCTCGAGGCCGGCGGCCGCGGCGACGGCACGCTCGTCAACGTGCCGACCGGCGCGGTCGCGATGATGCCGACCCGCATCAACAACTGGGCCTTTGACACCGTGCCGCAGCCGGGCCTCGGCGGGCGCATCGGCTACCAGCCGCGCGGCAAGGCGCTGGGCGGTTCGTCGGCCATCAACGCGATGGTCTATATCCGCGGCCATCGCGTCGACTACGACGGCTGGGCCGCGCTCGGCAACGAAGGCTGGAGCTACGACGACGTGCTGCCGTACTTCCGCCTGAGCGAGCACAACGAACGTTTCGACGACGCGTGGCACGGCCGCGACGGCCCGCTGTGGGTGAGCGACCTGCGCACCGGCAACCCGTTCCATGCGCGCTACCTGGAAGCCGCGCAGCAGGCCGGCCTGCCGCTCACCGACGATTTCAACGGCGCGCAGCAGGAAGGCATCGGCATCTACCAGGTCACGCAGAAGCACGGCGAACGGTGGAGCGCGGCGCGCGCGTACCTGCTGCCGCACGTCGGCCGCCGCGACAACCTGACGGTCGAGACGCACGCGCAGGTGCTGCGCATCCTGTTCGACGGCACCCGAGCGATCGGCGTCGAGGTACGCCAGCATGGCGAGGTCCGCACGCTGCGCGCACGGCGTGAAGTCGTGCTCGCGGCCGGCGCACTGCAAACACCGCAGTTGCTGATGCTGTCCGGCATCGGCCCGGGCCGCGCGCTCCAGCAACAGGGCATCGCCGTGCACGCCGACCTGCCCGGTGTCGGCCTCAACCTGCAGGATCATCCTGATTTCATCTTCGGCTACCGCACACGCAGCGTCGACACGATGGGCGTATCCGCGGGCGGCGGCCTGCGCATGCTGCGCGAGCTTGCGCGCTTTCGCCGCGAACGGCGCGGCATGCTGACGTCGAATTTCGCGGAAGGCGGCGGTTTCCTGAAGACGCGCGCCGAACTCGACGCGCCGGACATCCAGCTGCACTTCGTCGTCGCGCTCGTCGACGATCACGCGCGCAAGCTGCACACCGGCCACGGGCTGTCGTGCCACGTGTGCCTGCTGCGGCCGCGCAGCCGCGGCTCCGTCACGCTCAACAGCGCCGATCCGCTCGCCGCGCCGCGCATCGATCCCGCGTTCTTCGACGACCCGCGCGACCTCGACGACATGGTCGCGGGCTTCCGCCTCACACGCCGGCTGATGGAAGCGCCGGCACTCGCCGGCTGGACCACGCGCGACCTGTTCACCGTGAACGTCAACACCGACGATGAAATCCGCGACGTGCTGCGGCGGCGCACCGACACCGTGTATCACCCGGTCGGCACGTGCCGGATGGGGCACGACGCACTCGCCGTCGTCGATCCGCAACTGCGCGTGCATGGCCTGCAGGGGCTGCGCATCGTCGACGCGTCGATCATGCCGACGCTCATCGGCGGCAATACCAACGCGCCGACGATCATGATCGCCGAGAAAGCCGTCGACCTGATCCGGGGCGTGTGCCGACCGTCCGCACAGCCACAAGGCGAAACCGTCAGGATAGCGACGGATCGCGACACCGTTACCGCATCGTGCACCGCGCACGATGCTGTCCAGCCCGAGGAAACCCGCCATGTCGTCGCGTGACGCAGCCCACCTGACCGAATCCGCCGCCCCGCTTGCGGCGATCATCATCGGCGCCGGTTTCGCCGGCATCGGCATGGCGATCGCGCTGCAACGCGCCGGCATCCACGATTTCGCGATCGTCGAACGCTCGCACGACGTCGGCGGCGTGTGGCGCGACAACAGCTACCCGGGCGCCGCCTGCGACGTGCCCTCGCACCTGTACTCGTTTTCGTTCGAGCCCAATCCGGCGTGGTCGCGCGTGTTCGCGCCGCAGCCCGAAATCCACGCGTACCTGCAGCATTGCGCGCGCAAGTACGGCCTCGCGCGCTACCTGCGCTTCGGCGCCGAAGTTGCGCACGCACGCTACGACGAAGCCGCTGCGCTGTGGCGCGTCACGCTCGCCGACGGCACGACGCTCAGCGCCGCCGTGCTCGTCAGCGGCACCGGGCAGTTGAGCCGCCCCGCGATGCCCGACCTGCCCGGCATCGACACGTTTCGCGGCCGCGCCTTCCACTCCGCGCGCTGGGATCACGACTATTCGCTCGCCGGCAAGCGCGTGGCGGTCGTGGGCACCGGCGCATCGGCGATCCAGTTCGTCCCGGCGATCGCGGGCGACGTGAAGCATCTGGTCGTATTCCAGCGTTCGCCGGCCTATGTGATGCCGCGCCCCGATCGCGCGTACCGCCCGTGGGAGAAGGCGCTGTTCCGCCGGTTGCCGTGGGCGATGAAGCTGCATCGCGCATCGATCTACCTGCGCTACGAATCGCGCGCGATCGCGTTCACGCGCCTGCACAAGCTGATGAAGGTCGCGGTCGGCCGGCCGTTCCACACGCTGCTCGCACGCGACGTGCCGGACCCCGCGCTGCGTGCGCGCCTCACGCCCGACTACCCGATCGGCTGCAAGCGCATCCTGCTGTCGAGCGACTACCTTGCCGCGATGAGCCGCGACAACGTCGAGCTCGTCACGCAGCGGATCCGGCGCGTGACGGAGGACGGCATCGAGACCGTCGACGGCGTACACCATCCGGTCGACGCGATCGTCTACGGCACGGGGTTCGCGGCGACCGAATTCCTGTCGCCGATGCGCATCACAGGCCGCGACGGGCTCGACCTGAACGACGCATGGCGGCGCGGCGCGCAGGCGTATCTCGGGCTCACCGTGCCCGGCTTTCCGAACTTCTTCATGCTGTACGGCCCGAACACCAATCTCGGCCACAACTCGATCGTCTACATGCTCGAAAGCCAGATCGCGCACGTGATGCGCTGCCTGCGCACGATGCGGCGCGACGGTGCGCGCGAGATCGACGTCGACGCGCGCCGCTACCGGCGCTTCAACCTGCATGTGCAGCAGCGGCTCGAAGGATCGGTGTGGAACAGCTGCAAGAGCTGGTACGTCGATGCGTCGGGGCACAACAGCACGAACTGGCCGGGCTTCACGCTGACCTACCGGTGGATCACGCGCTTCACCGGGATGTCCGCTTACCGCTTCACGCATCCGTTGCCCGAGTCGCTCGCACCGGCGCGCGACGTGGTGGTCGCGCCGCCGGCCGGCCGGCTGGAGGCACTGACGGCCGCATCGCTGCGCGGCTTCCTGCGGGTGGCGTTTCGGCCACTAATCGGGCCGCCGTTCGGCGCGCGCATG
>NZ_JAAGPG010000739.1:0-3266 GCF_017104665.1 Burkholderia sp. Se-20378
GGTGGGAGACTGGGCTGGTCGCACGCGACGGGCGAGGGGCGTTGCCGGCGGCGCAGTGTGCAGTGTGTTGGTCAGGCAGCCGGTGGACGGCCTACGAGAGTCCGACACGTTCCTGGAGTTCAGACGCGTGCCCTTCCGAGCTGACGCGGCTTCCGCCTTGCCGCCGATCGCGATCGCGCCGCTCTCGGCCAGGTTGCGCACGATCTGCAGGATGCGGCGCTGCTGCGTCTCGACGTCGGACACGCGTACCGGGCCGCGCGCGTCGAGATCCTCGGCGAGCAGTTCGGCCGCGCGCTGCGACATGTTCGCGAGGAACTTCTGGCGCAGTGCCGGCGGCGCGCCCTTCAGCGCGATGATCAGCGTTTCCGACTCGACTTCCTTGAGCACCATCTGGATCGCGCGATCCTCGAGGTCGAGCAGGTTCTCGAACACGAACATCTGGTCGATGATCTTCTGCGCGAGTTCGGCGTCGTACTGGCGCACGCTTTCGAGCACGCCTTCCTCATGCACGCTCGTCATGAAGTTCAGGATCTCGGCCGCGGTGCGGATGCCGCCCATCGGGCTGCGCTTCAGGTTGTCGCTGCCGGACAGCAGGCCCGTCAGCACGTCGTCGAGTTCGCGCAGCGCGGCCGGCTGGATGCCGTCGAGCGTCGCGATCCGCAGGATCACGTCGTTACGCAGCCGCTCGGTGAAGCACGACGCGATTTCCGACGCCTGGTCGCGGTCGAGGTGCACGAGGATCGTCGCGATGATCTGCGGATGCTCGTTCTTGATCAGTTCGGCCACGGCGCCCGAGTCCATCCACTTCAGGCCCTCGATGCCGCTGGTGTCGCTGCCCTGCAGGATGCGGTCGATCAGCACGCCGGCCTTGTCCTCGCCGAGCGCCTTGGTCAACACCGAGCGGATGTAGTCGCTCGAATCGAGCGACAGCGCGGTGTGCTGCTCCGCTTCCTTCGCGAATTCGTGCAGCACGTCCTCGACCTGCTCGCGCGTGACGTTCTTCAGCGCGGCCATCGCGGCGCCGATCTTCTGGACCTCGCGCGGCGCGAGGAACTTGAATACCTGCGCGGCCTCTTCCTCGCCGATCGACATCAGCAGGAGCGCGCTCTTGGTCAAGCCTTCAGCGTTCATCGGACACCCAGTTCTTCACGACGGTGGCGACGATCTTCGGATCCTGGCGGGCGATCGTGCGCGCGTAGTCGAGGTTGCGTTCGTAACGGTTCTTTTCGCTCTCGAACCCGAGCAGCAGCGAGTCGGGCTCCTCGGTCTTCTCCGGTGCCGGCAGGCCGTCGAGCGCGACCGAATCTTCCGGCGCGGCGAGCGCCGGCGCGACCGGCTCGGGCGGCGGGAACGCGCGGCGCATCGCCGGGCGCACGAACATGAAGTAGAGCGCCGCGGCGGCCGCCGCGATGCCGAGCCACTTCGCCGCTTCCTTCGCCATCGCGATCATGTCCGGCTGGCGCCACCACGGCAGGTCGGCGTACGGGTCGCTCGCGGTCGAGAACGCGCTGTTCACGACGTTCACCGAGTCGCCGCGCTTCTCGTCGTAGCCCATCGCATCCTTCACGAGCTGTTCGACCTGCGCGAGCTTCGCGGGCGGCAGCGGCTGCATCGTCACGTGGCCCTTCGCGTCGGCGACCGGCTGGTAGTTGACGACGACCGCGACCGACAGCCGCTTCACGCTGCCCATCGGCTGCTCGAGATGGCGGATCGTCTTGTCGACTTCGTAGTTGGTCGTCTGGTCCTTGCGATCGCTCACCGGGGTCGTCTGCGGCGCGTTCTGGCCGTTGCCGGCGACGATCGGCGCGGACGCCGGCTGCGGCGGCGTGTTCGACAGCGCGCCCGGCACGCCCGACGCGCCACCCTGCGCGAGTTCGGTCGCGCTGCTGGTCTGCTGGCTGCGGATCGCGGATTGCTGCGGATTGCCGTTCGGGCCGTAGCTTTCCGACGTCTGCTCGATCTTCGAGAAATCGAGATCCGCGCTGACCTGCGAGCGCGCGTTGCCCGTGCCGAAGATCGGCGCGAGGATCGCGTCGATGCGCTTCTGCGTGTTGTGCTCGACCTGCTGCACGTACTTGAGCTGGCTGGCGTCGAGGCCGGATGCCGACGCGGTCTGGGTCAGCAGGTTGCCGTCCTGGTCGACGATCGTCACGTTCTTCGCGGGCATGTCGGGCACGCCGGACGACACCATCCGCGTGATTGCCTGAACCTGGCCCTCGTCGAGCACGCGGCCCGGGTAGAGGTCGACGAACACCGACGCGCTCGGCGCTTCCTTGTCGCGCACGAACACCGACGGCTTCGGGATCGCGAGATGCACGCGCGCACCGCGCACGGCGTTGATCGATTCGATGGTGCGCTGCAGCTCGCCTTCGAGCGCGCGCTGGTAGTTGATCTGCTCGGCGAACTGGCTGATGCCGAATTTCTGGTTGTCCATCAGCTCGAAACCGACCGAGCCGCCCTTCGGCAGCCCCATCGCGGCGAGCTTCAGGCGCGTTTCATGCACCTGGTTCGACGGCACGAGGATCGCGCCGCCGGCATCGGCGAACTTGTAGGGAACGTTTGCCTGCTGGAGCGCGGCAATGATTGCGCCGCCGTCGCGATCCGACAGGTTGCTGTACAGCACGCGGTAGTCGGGCGCGCGGCTCCACAGCACGAGCGCGGTGATGACGGCGACCGCGAATGCGACGGCGATCAGGAACGGCAGCTTCGGGTTGCCCTTCATCCGCGAGATGCCGGGGATGCGTTCCGCGAAGCCGCCAAGCCCGAAGTCCGCGCCTGCGCCACCCGCGCCCGGCAACGCGGCGGCCGCGGCGGCGCCGGGCGCCGGGCTGGCGAGGCCCGCGCGGGCGTCTGGGTTGATCAGCGAGTTGGCCTGCGAATCCATGCGTCGAGTTTCTCCGGAGCGGGACGACTGAGCTCGCTCGGACGAGCGGGCGGACAATGACACGATGCGATTATCGTGACCCGGGCCGTACTCCGATCGACCGAAAAGAGCGGGGTTTCCCCCGTACTTTCTCGGCTTTGACGCGCGTCACGCTGCTATCCTTTTTCGGAATCCGGCATGGCGCGCGTGGTGCGGCGCCGGCGGATCTCCCGGTGCGTCCGGGTCTCGTCTCTCAGTTTTGGGGACAGCATGACGGCGAACGTCAGCGGAATCGGTTCGGTGTTGCAACAGATGCAGTCGATGGCCGCGCAGGCGTCCGGCGGCGTCGCGAGCCCGACGGCGGCACTGGCCGGCTCGGGCGCGGCGACGGCCGGCACGTTCG
>NZ_JAAGPG010000740.1:0-3272 GCF_017104665.1 Burkholderia sp. Se-20378
GCCGGCGCCATGCCGGCCGACAGCAGCGCGCCGCCGGCGGCCGCGCCTGCCATCCCGCCGATGCTGAACATGCCGTGCAGCGACGACATGATCGGCCTGCCGATCGCGATTTCGACCGCGCTGGCCTCGGCGTTCATCGCGACGTCGAGCGTCGCCATCGAGAAGCCGAACAGGGCGAGCACGGCGAGCAGCGCGGGATAGTCGGGCACGACGAGGATCAGCGCCGCGCAGGCCGACATCACGAGCCCGCCCGCGAGGCACGCGGTGCGCGAGCCGACGCGCGCGATCCAGCGCGCGATGGTCAGCATCGCGGCGATCGAGCCGACGGCGACCGCGAACAGCGCGATCGACAGCAGCCCGGGGCTCAGCGCGAACTTGTCGCGCACGGTCGGCACGTGCACGCCCCACGACGCGAACATCATGCCGGCGACGAAGAACAGCGCCATCGATGCCGCGCGCGCCCGCTGGCGGGCCGGCAGCGACAACACGCGATGCGCGTCGGGCGGCGCGGCGAACGGGGACGACGATTCGGGGGAGGAGGATTCGGACACGGTAACGCTCATCAAAAGTCATGCACGGACGCACGCGGCGCCCGTCGGATCCGTCCGATTCTATCGAACCGCTTACGATCCTGCCGGGCAATGGCCGTTCGGCCGATGATCCGGTGCCCCGCGTTCGACCGCATAGGCCGTTCGACCGATGCGCGGCGCGTCGCGCCCGCGGGTAACATCGAAGCGCATGGCGTGCCTGGCGCGCCACCCTTCGACCGCAGGAGTCCTCTTGAACATCGATCCCGCTCTCGCCCTGCATCTGGTGCACCGCTGCGCGCTCGGCACGCTCGCCACCCATTCGCGCGATCCGCAGGGTTTCCCGTATCCGACGGTCGTCCCGTTTGCATCCGATGCAAGCCATCGTCCCGTGATCCTCGTGAGCGGCCTTGCGGAGCACACGCGCAATCTGGCCGCCGATCCGCGCGCGGGCTTCCTCGTCGTCGACGCGCCCGACGGCGACGTGCTGAACGCCGAGCGCGCGACGCTGCTCGGCCGGTTCGTGCCGCTCGGCGACGATCCGCACGTCACCGCGCGCTACTGTCGCTATGAGCCGGACGCCGCGCGCTACCTCGCGCTCGGCGATTTCACGTTCTGGGCGCTGGACGTCGAGCGGCTGCGCTATATCGGCGGTTTCGGGCGCATGGGCTGGGTCGACGGCACGCATCTCGATGCGCTGCCGCCGCTCGCGTTCGACGAGGAACAGGCGTTATGGGACGCGTACGATGCCGGCGATGCGCGCCGCGACGGGCTCGAATTGCTCGGTGTCGATCGCCACGGCGCCGACTGGCGACATGACGGCCGCCGCGTGCGCACGCCGTTTGATACGCCATTCGCCGATGCAGGCGCATTGCGCGAGCGGCTGATTGCATGCGCGCGGGATGTGACGTGACGTCGCGGTTGCCGGCTTGTCCGCGCTTTGTCCGTTTAGCGAGCCGCGCCATCCGATTTTCGTAAAGCTGTCGTCCGATGAAAGCTTTGATTTTTCGAATGCAGGGTAATTGCGTATGTTGATAGACCTAATAGGCAATGGCTAATGTCCTAATCTCTGTGTAGGAACGTAAAAATTTGAGAAAAGGCCGCGACCGGTCAAAATGACACGCGTGATTTTCAATTGGTCTCGGGATTTTCATGAATCTCGCTTCTATCAAATCTTTTTTGTGCTAATCTCTGCCTTCGAAAATCCGAGGCACATATATTTCATGAATGGTGAGCTGGCTGCAGACCGGCGCCATTGGTCAGATAGAAAGGGAAACTATGTCTTCTTACAAGGACCTGCTGGCCCAGCGGGAGAAGCTGGAGAAGCAAATCGAAGAAGCAAAGTCGCGTGAATACGCTGAAGTGCTGAATGACGTGAAGCAGAAAATTGCCGACTACGGCTTTTCGCTCGCCGAACTCGGTCTCAGCCGCGCGAAGGCAGGTAAGGTTGGCCGTCCGCGTGCAGGCGTTGCCGCGAAATACCGCGATCCGGAAACGGGCGCGACGTGGTCGGGCCGCGGCAAGCCGCCGCGCTGGATCGCTGGCAAGAACCGCGAACAGTTTGCAATTTAAGTGTTTGTTTAAGTTGCCTGCTCTTCAAAAGAGCCGCGTGTCCGTTAAGGAGCGCGGCTTTTTTGTTTTCAGTGGCTGACACGCTCATGGCGCTGTCATGAAAATGTAATAATCGGGCGTGAATGGAAATACGACCCGTTCGCATAAGCGGTTGATTTAAATAAGAAATTTGTGGGTATTGGCGGGGTTCGCGGGGCGCCCTTGATAGAATCGGGTATCGCACACCGATATCCCATATTTCATGTCCACGTTTTCCGGCGACGCGCAGAGCGCAGATAAGCACGCGGTTGCACGCAAGAGCACGTTCGTCAGTATTGTGCTGAATGTCGTGCTTGCGACATTTCAGATCGTCGTCGGCGTGATTGCGCATTCGCAGGCATTGATTGCTGACGGTGTGCATTCGATTTCCGATTTGATCTCGGATTTTGTCGTGCTGGTTGCGAATCGGCATAGCGGCGCATCGCCGGATGCCGACCACAATTACGGACACAGCCGCTACGAGACCGTCGCATCGCTGTTTCTCGGCGCGATCCTGATTGCGGTCGGCGTCGGCATGCTCTGGCGGGCCGGCGATCGTCTCGTTAATCTCGAAAACATTCCGGCGGTACATTTTTCCGCGCTGCTCGTCGCGCTGACGGTGCTCGTGTCGAAAGAGGCGCTGTTTCGCTACATGCTGCGCGAAGCGCGGCGCGTCCGCTCGGCGATGCTCGTCGCGAACGCTTGGCACGCGCGTTCGGATGCCGCCTCGTCGCTCGTCGTCGCAATCGGCATCGTCGGCAGCCTGGCCGGTGTGCGGCTGCTCGACCCGATCGCGGCGGCGATCGTCGGCTTCATGGTCGCGCGCATGGGCTGGACGTTCGGCTATGACGCGCTGCAGGATCTCTCCGACCGTGCGCTCGATACGACCGATACGGCCGAGATCCGCGCGCTGCTCGCAGCGACGCCCGGCGTGCGCGACGTGCATGACCTGCGCACGCGCAAGATGGGCGATGCCGCACTCGTCGACGCGCACATCCTCGTCGATCCGAAAATTTCCGTTTCCGAAGGGCACTACATCGCCGAGACCGCGCGTGCGCGCGTGCTGACCGATCCGCGCGTGCTCGACGCGCTGATTCACGTCGACCCGGAGAACGACGCGGCGCGCCGACCGGCGCTCGCGCTGCCGCCGCGAGG
>NZ_JAAGPG010000741.1:0-3259 GCF_017104665.1 Burkholderia sp. Se-20378
CGTCATGTGCGGGTACAGCGCGTAGTTCTGGAACACCATCGCGACATTGCGCTCGCGCGACGGCAGGTCGTTGACGACCGCGTCGCCGATCACGAGCTCGCCGCCGGTGATCGCCTCGAGGCCCGCGCTCATCCGCAGCATCGTCGACTTGCCGCAGCCTGACGGGCCGAGCAGCACGATGCATCCACCGTCTGCGATCCCCAGGTCGAGCCGGTGCCGCCCGGCAGGGCCGCCGCAGGCCGAACGCGATGTTGTCGTACACCGTCATGTGCGGGTACAGCGCGTAGTTCTGGAACACCATCGCGACATTGCGCTCGCGCGACGGCAGGTCGTTGACGACCGCGTCGCCGATCACGAGCTCGCCGCCGGTGATCGCCTCGAGGCCCGCGATCATCCGCAGCATCGTCGACTTGCCGCAGCCGGACGGGCCGAGCAGCACGATGAATTCGCCGTCGGCGATCTCGAGGTCGAGCGGGTGCAGCACGGCGGGGCCGCCGTCGTAGTGCTTCGACAAAGCCTTGCAGGTGATCTGGGCCATGGCTCAATCCATTTCGATCTGAATCTTGACGTCGCGCGGGTGGCCGCTCGCCGCTTCCTCGAATGCGCGCACGCCTTCGGAAAACGGGAACGTGCGCGAGATGAACGGCTTCACGTCGATCGCGCCGGACGCGATCAGCGCGAGCGCGCGCGGAAAGATGTTCGCGTAGCGGAACACCGATTCGATGCGGCCTTCCTTCGCTTGCAGCGCGACCACGTCGAGCGGCACCGGGGCGACCGGCATCCCGATCAGCACCGCGCAGCCGCCCGGGCACATCAGGTCGACGAGGCCCGCGTACGCGTTCGCGCTGCCACTGGCTTCGAACACGACGTCCGCGCCCCAGCCGTCCGTGGCCTGGGCCACCACGTCGGCGAGCGGCTGCGTGCGTACATCGACGGTGGTGACGGCCGGGTTGTCGGCGAACAGCGCGAGCTTGTCGGGCACGACGTCGGCGAGGATCACGCGCGCGGCGCCGCCGGCGAGCGCGGCAAGCGCCGTCATCGCGCCGATCGTGCCGGCGCCGATCACGACCGCGAGGTCGCCCGGCTTCATCGCCGCCTTCTTCGCGGCCTGCAGGCCGATCGACAGAGGCTCGACGATCGCGCCTTCGGCGAACGACACGGTGTCGGGCAGCCGGTACGTGAACGCGGCCGGATGCACGACGTACGGCGTCAGGCAGCCGTGGATGGGAGGCGTCGCCCAGAAGCGCACGTCGGGATCGAGGTTGTAGAGCCCGCGCAGCGTCGCGGGCGAATCGAAGCGCGGCACGCCGGGCTCCATGCACACGCGGTCGCCGACCCGCAGGTGCGTGACGCCGGCGCCTGTTTCAACGACGATGCCGGACGCCTCGTGGCCGAGCACCATCGGCGCGTCGACGCGGAACGGGCCGATCCCGCCGTGGACGTAGTAATGCACGTCGCTGCCGCACACGCCGACCGTATGCACCTTGATCCGGACGTCGCCGGGGCCGACTTCCTGCGGCAAGTCGATGTCGCGCAGCGCGAGCTCGCGCGTGCGTTCGAGTACGAGCGCTTTCAACACATCCTCCTTATTTTCCCTTGACCATCGAATTGAGCAGGCGGCTCAGCATGCCGACGAACACGAGCGGCGGCAGCGCGAGCAGCACCGTCGACGCGTTGATCACGCCCCACGGCACTTCCTGGCCGAGCGACGTGAACGCGGACGCGACCACCGGCAGCGTTGCGCTGCGCGACGACGTCAGCGCGAGCGCGATCATTAGTTCGTTCCAGACCAGCACGAAGCTGAACACGATGCCGCCAAGCAGCGTGCTCGCGCACACCGGCAGCGCGATGTGCCAGAACACCGCATACGGGCCGTAGCCGTCGAGCGCGGCGGCTTCCTCGATCTCGCGCGGCAGCCGGCGGAACACGGGGATCGACAGCCACGTGATGGTCGACAACGTGACGAGCAGGTACGTGACGATCATCGACAGCTTCGTGTCGTACAGCCCGAGATCGACCCAGATCGCGATCAGCGGCAGCGCGACCGCGACCGGCGGCAGGAAGCGCAGCGACAGCAGGAAGAACTGGATGTCGCGCTTGCCGCGCACGGGATAGCGGGCGATCGCATACGCGGCCGGCACGCCGAGCACCGCGCCGATCAGCACGGCCGCGCCGACGATCGCGATGCTGTTGCCGAGCCCGATCAGCACCTCGGGGCTCGACAGCACCTGCTCGTAGTTCGCGAGCGTCGGCGTGAAGATGAAGCGCGGCGTGGGCGTGACGATGTCGAGCAGGTGCTTGAGCGAATTGAGCACGGCCCAGAACAGCGGGAACGCGGCGACGAGCAGGATCGCGCCGGCGATCACTGCGGTCGACAGGTTCGAAACGGTCGCGGCGGCGCCGCGGCGGGCCATCAGTCGTCCCATTTGTTGACCCTCTTCCAGATGAGCGTGAAGACGAGCGTGGTCGCGATCATCATCAGCACGGCCATGCTCGACGCATAGGACACCTTGCCGGCGAGGCCGATGCCCTGCTGGTACGCGTACAGGTCGAGCGTTTCGGTCGCGATGCCGGGGCCGCCCTTGGTCATCACGTAGATCAGGTCGAACGAGCGCAGCGATTCGACCATCTTGATGAACACGAGGCTCACGAGCGGCGCCTTCAGCATCGGCAGCGCGATGTACGCATGCACCTGCCACGTCGTCGCGTAGTCGAGCCGCGCGGCTTCGAGCGGCTCGGGCGGCAGCGTCTCCAGCAGCTTCAGGATCACGACCGCGAAGAACAGCCCCCATTGCCACACGTCGACGAGCGCGACCGCGTACAGCGCGAGATGCGGATCGGCGAGGAACGCGGTGTTCTCGATACCGAGGATGCCGAGCAGCCAGCTCAGGACGCCGGTGAGCGGCGCGTACATGAACTTCCAGATGAACGCGGCCGACACGCGCGGCAGCAGCACCGGCATGATCAGCACCAGCGATGCGAAGCGGCGCCAGCGGCCGTGCACGCGCTCGAACAGGAACACGGCCAGCGCGATCCCGACCAGCACCGCGCCGGCCACCGTGACGACTTCCCACAGCACCGACACTTCGATCGCGTTCAGGAAACGCCGGTCGGATGCGAGCCGGATGAAGTTGCGCAGGCCGACGTATTCGCTGTCCGGGTAGCGCAGCACGCGGTTGCGCAGCGCGAGGTTGATCGCGGCGACGGTCGGGACGAGGCTCAGGACCGCGAGCAGCGCGAGCGTCGGCGCGAGGAACAC
>NZ_JAAGPG010000742.1:0-3391 GCF_017104665.1 Burkholderia sp. Se-20378
CGGCACCGCGCCGTTCTGGGAACGGCTGCGCCGCAGCACGCGAATGCAGGCCGCGCTCGCAGGCGTGAACGCGGCCGTCGTCGGGCTGCTGGTCGCCGCGCTGTATCACCCGGTCTGGACCGACACGTCGACGGTGGCCTGACGCTCTGAGGCAAGTGCCCTGCGCGCCGTGCCGGCGCGTGGATCGTCACCGTCGCCAGGGCCTGCATCGCACCCAAGCGCGATCGGCCATCACGCCTTCCCCGAACGAACGCCCACCACCCTCGCCATTCATCGCGCCGCGTCGCACCCGCACTCACCTTTTTGGCACCCCGCATCCCGACCGTAAAATAGCCGCCAGACGGCAGCGCGAGACGAGACAAAAGAGGGGGCGGCAAGCATGCAGGCATTCCAGTGGTTCAACGAACTGTCGACGCGCGAGCGCAGGACGCTGTACGCCGGCTTCGGCGGCTACGCGGTCGATGCGTTCGACTTCATGATCTATTCGTTCCTGATTCCGACGCTGATCGCCACCTGGGGCATGACGAAAAGCGAGGCCGGGATGATCGCGACGAGCTCGCTGATCTCGTCGGCGCTCGGCGGCTGGGTCGCCGGCATCCTCGCCGACCGCTACGGCCGCGTGCGCGTGCTGCAGTGGACGATCGCGACGTTCGCGCTGTTCACCTTCCTGTCCGGCTTCACCCATTCGTTCTGGCAACTGCTCGCGACGCGCACGCTGCAGGGCTTCGGCTTCGGCGGCGAATGGTCGGTCGTGACGATCATGATGGCCGAGACGATCCGCTCGCCCGAGCATCGCGGGAAAGCGGTCGGCACCGTGCAGAGCAGTTGGTCGTTCGGCTGGGGCGCGGCCGCGATCCTCTACTGGGCGTTCTTCGCGCTGCTGCCCGAGCAGCTCGCGTGGCGCGCGTGCTTCTGGATCGGCATCGTGCCCGCGCTGTGGATCCTGTATATCCGCCGCAACGTCAGCGATCCCGACGTCTACACGGCCACCCGCCGCGCGCGCGACGAAGGCCGCGTGTCGGGCCACTTCCTCGAGATCTTCTCGCCGCCGCACCTGCGCGCGACGCTGTTCGGCAGCGCGCTGTGCACCGGGATGCTCGGCGGCTACTACGCGATCACGACGTGGCTGCCCACCTACCTGAAAACCGTCCGCCACCTGTCGGTGTTCAACACGAGCGGCTATCTCGTCGTGCTGATCGTCGGCTCGTTCATCGGCTACGTGGTCGGCGCGATCCTGTCCGACCGGCTCGGCCGCCGCGCGTCGTTCATCCTGTTCGCGATCGGCTCGTTCTCGCTCGGCATGGCGTACACGATGCTGCCGATCACCGATACCGCGATGCTGCTGCTCGGCTTCCCGCTCGGCATCGTCGTGCAGGGGATCTTCGCGGGCGTCGGCGCGTACCTGTCGGAGCTGTATCCGGGCGCGATCCGCGGCTCGGGACAGGGCTTCTGCTACAACCTCGGGCGCGGGCTCGGCTCGTTCTTCCCGATCCTCGTCGGCTCGCTGTCGCAGTCGATGTCGCTCGTGAAGGCGATCGGCCTCGTCGCCGGCGGCGGCTACCTGCTCGTGATCGTCGCCGCGCTCGTGCTGCCGGAAACGCGCGGCAAGTCGCTCGTCGACGATCCGGCCGTCGCGCCGTGAGCCACCGCTTCGTTCCGGAAACCGCATGCACGTGATCGTTCTCGGCGCCGGCGTGATCGGCGTCACCACCGCCTGGCACCTGCGCGAAGCAGGCTGCGACGTCACCGTGATCGAACGCGAGGCCGATGTCGCGCAGGCGACGAGCCTCGGCAACGCGGGCGTGATCGCGCCCGGCTACGTGACGCCGTGGGCCGCGCCCGGGATGCCCGGCAAGATCCTCAAGTACCTGTTCAAGCCCGCTTCGCCGTTGATCTTCCGGCCGACGCTCGACGCCGCGCAGTGGCGCTGGATCGCGCGCTGGCTGCGCGAATGCGAATTCGAGCGGTTCCGCGTGAACAAGCAGCGGATGCAGCGCATCGCGTACTACAGCCGCGCGTGCCTGCACGCGTTTCGCGACCGTCATCCGTTCGACTACGGCGCGAGCCGCGGCTACCTGCAACTGCTGCGCAGCGCGTTCGACATCGAGATGGCGCAGCCCGCGCTGAAGGTGCTGCGCGACGCCGGCATCGCGTTTCGCGAGCTCGACGCGGCCGGCTGCACGGCGATCGAGCCGGGCTTGCGCTGGGCGCGGCAGGCGCCCGTCGGCGGCATCTACCTGCCCGACGACGAAGCCGGCGACTGCGCACGCTTCACGCGCGAACTGCGAGCGCTGTGCGAAGCCAACGGCGTGACGTTCCGCTTTCGCACGGAAGTGCAGGCGCTCGACGTTGAAGCCGGCCAGGTGCGCGGTGTGCGGATCGTCGGTAACGGCGACGAGGATGGCGGACCGAATCCGCTCGCATCGAACCCCGGCGGCCAGCACCGCGACGCGCGGCTCGCTGCCGACGCGATCGTCGTCGCGCTCGGCGTCGACAGCGCCGGCCTGCTGCGACCGCACGGCATCGACGTGCCGCTGTATCCGGTGAAGGGCTATTCGGCGACGCTCGCCGTCGTCGACGACGAAAAAGCGCCGCGCGCCGCGCTGATGGACGAATCGCTGAAGACGGCGATCACGCGTTTCGGCCCGACGTTGCGCGTCGCGGGTACCGCGGAACTCGGCAACCGGCACGCAGTACTACGACAGCAGGCGCTCGATACGCTGATGAAGGTGCTCGACGACTGGTTCCCGCACGCGGCCGATCGCACATCGGCGCGCTTCTGGGTCGGCCGACGGCCGATGACGCCCGACGGGCCGCCGCTGCTGGGCGCAAGCGGGATCGACGGGCTATGGCTCAACGTCGGCCACGGCTCGACGGGCTGGGCGATGTCGATGGGATCGGGAAAGGTGGTGGCGGATCTCGTCACGGCGCGAGAACCGGAGATCGATCTGTCGGGGTTGACGCTCGCGCGCTACGCCCGGTAGGCCCGGTAGGCCCGGTAGGCCCGGTAGGCCCGGTAGGCCCGGTGGCCGGACGATATCGTCGAAGCGATGCGCTGACGCGATACATAAATGACGCCCGGCAATCGCAACGCAGCTCGCAAGCCGCTCACGGCGCCGCCGCACCATCCGCATCACCATCCGCCCGCGCAATCGGCGCCGACACGATCGGCCGATGCGACACGCCCTCGTGCGACAACCGGCTTTCGAACAACGTAAGCGCATCGAACCGCAGCGCGACCGGCCGCTTCACCGAACCGCCGTGTGCCGGCTGCCCGACCGCATCGTGCGGCAGCCGCGCGAGCGTCACGTGCGGGCGAAATGGCCGCCGGTCAGCCGGCACGCCGAGCTCGCGCAGCTTCGCCGACAGCGCGACGTTCAACGCCGCACAC
>NZ_JAAGPG010000743.1:0-3047 GCF_017104665.1 Burkholderia sp. Se-20378
CCCGGCCGACGGGCGTCAGCCCGCCTTGCCCTGCTTCGCGACGGCGGCTTGCGCCTGCGCGATCGCGTCCTGGTCGCCGAGGTAATAGTGCTTGATCGGCTTCAGGTTCTCGTCGAGTTCATACACGAGCGGCACGCCGTTCGGGATGTTCAGGCCGACGATGTCGCTGTCCGAGATGCCGTCGAGGTACTTGATCAGTGCGCGCAGCGAGTTGCCGTGCGCGGCGATCAGCACCTGCTTGCCGGCGCGGACCGCCGGGGCGATCGACTCGTTCCACAGCGGCAGTACGCGCGCGACCGTGTCCTTCAGGCACTCGGTGAGCGGCAGCTGCTCGCGCGGCACCTTCGCATAGCGCGGGTCGTTGAACGGCGCGCGTTCGTCGGTCGGCTCGAGCGCGGGCGGCGGCGTGTCGTAGCTGCGGCGCCACACGAGCACCTGGTCGTCGCCGAACTTCGCGGCCGTTTCGGCCTTGTTCAGGCCCGACAGCGCGCCGTAGTGGCGCTCGTTCAGGCGCCACGAATGGACGACCGGCAGGTACATGAGGTCCATCTTGTCCTGCACGTGCCACAGCGTGCGGATCGCGCGCTTGAGCACCGACGTGTACGCGATGTCGAACGTGTAGCCGGCCTCCTTGAGCAATTCGCCGGCCTGATAGGCCTCGTTGCGACCCTGTTCGGTCAGGTCGACGTCGACCCAGCCGGTGAAGCGGTTTTCCTTGTTCCACGTCGATTCGCCGTGGCGGATGAGAACGAGTTTGTACATGGATCTTGCGGTCGGTAGTGAAGGAAGCTGTGGCGCGTCGCGCAGGACCCGACCCGGGCCCGCCATCGCGCAAGACGGTTATTTTATAATGGCGGGATTGTCCTCATCCGATTTCTCTTTTTCCGGCGGAATTCCGTGACGTTCTTTACCGATTACACCAACCTGGCCCTTATCGCGATCCTGGTGGTATCCGGCGGCCTGCTGGCCTGGCCCGCGCTGCGCCGCGGCCGTGGCGGCCTGTCCGCCGCAGAGGCGACGCAACTCATCAATCGCCGCAACGCGGTCGTGATCGACGTGCGCGCCGCGTCCGATTTCGCTGCCGGCCACCTGCCGTCGGCACGTCAGGTGGCGGCGGGCGAGATCGGCACGAAGATCGCGCAAGTCGCGAAGAACAAGAGCACTCCGGTGCTGCTCGTCTGCCAGAACGGCCAGCAGTCGCAGAAGGCGGCGCGCGAGGTCGAGGCGGCGGGCTACGCCGAGGTGCACGTGCTCGAGGGCGGTGTGGCCGCCTGGCAGCAGGCCGGGATGCCGGTCGTCAAACAAGGAGTGGCGAAGTGAACAAGGTTTTGATGTACAGCACGCAGGTGTGTCCGTATTGCATCCAGGCCGAGCGCCTGCTGAAGCTGCGCGGTGTCGAGCAGATCGAGAAGGTGCTGATCGACCGCGATCCGGCCCGCCGCGACGAAATGATGACGCGCACGGGGCGCCGCACGGTGCCGCAGATCTATATCGGCGACACGCACGTCGGCGGTTACGACGATCTGTCGAAGCTCGACCGCGAAGGCGGGCTCGTACCGCTTCTGCAAGCGGCCTGATTAGGGCAGAATGGCCGCCGGCCGCGCCGCGGCTTGGGCGCGCAGGATTCATCCGTGGCGGCCGGCGAGAAGCCGGGCCGCCCCGTCACCACTTTTAGGGATACACCATGTCCGACGTCGAAAACCAACCGTTCTTCAACATCCAGCGCGTCTACCTGAAGGATATGTCGCTCGAGCAGCCGAATTCGCCGGCGATCTTCCTCGAGCAGGACATGCCGTCGGTTGAAGTCGAAGTCGACGTCAAGGCCGACCGCCTCGCGGAAAGCGTGTTCGAAGTCGTCGTGTCGGGCACCGTCACCGCGAAGGTGAAGGACAAGGTCGCGTTCCTGATCGAAGCGAAGCAGGCCGGCATTTTCGACATCCGCAACATTCCGGACGAACAGCTCGACCCGCTCGTCGGCATCGCTTGCCCGACGATCCTGTTCCCGTACCTGCGTTCGAACATCGCCGACGCGATCACGCGCGCGGGCTTCCCGCCGATCCACCTGGCGGAAATCAACTTCCAGGCACTGTACGAACAGCGCCTCGCGCAGCTTCAGCAGCAGGCCGGTGCCGCAGCAGGCGCACCGAACGGCACGACGCTGAACTGACGTTTTACTCGGAGGACCGGTGCTGGGTATGAAAGTAGCCGTTCTCGGCGCCGGTGCCTGGGGCACCGCGCTCGCGGGCCATCTGGCCGCGCGGCACGATACGCTTCTGTGGGCGCGCGACGCCGCGCTCATCGCCGGGCTGCAGGCCCGGCACGAAAATTCCCGCTATCTGGACGGCATCGCGCTGCCTGACGCATTGCGCTACGACGCCGATCTCGGCGCCGCGCTCGCGCATGGCGCCGCGGACGACGCACTGTGCGTGATCGCCGCGCCCGTGGCCGGGCTGCGCACGCTGTGTCACGCGATGCGCGACGCAGGCTGCGTGCCCGCGCATGTCGTCTGGGTCTGCAAGGGCTTCGAGGCCGACACGCATCTGCTGCCGCATCAGGTGATCGCGGCCGAGTTGCCCGAACAGCACAGCAACGGCGTGCTGTCGGGGCCGAGCTTCGCCCGCGAAGTCGGGCAGTCGCTGCCCGTCGCGCTGACGGTGGCGAGCACGTCCGCCGAATGCCGCGAGCGCACGCTCGCCGCGTTCCATCACGGCGCGATGCGGATCTATACGGGCGACGACGTGGTCGGCGTCGAGGTCGGCGGCGCGGTGAAGAACGTGCTCGCGATCGCGACCGGCATCGCCGACGGCCTCGGTCTCGGGCTGAACGCGCGCGCCGCGCTGATTACGCGCGGCCTCGCTGAAATGTCGCGCCTCGGCGTCGCGCTCGGCGGCCGTGCGGAAACCTTCACGGGCCTCACGGGCCTGGGCGACCTGATCCTCACCGCCACGGGCGACCTGTCGCGCAATCGCACGGTCGGCCTGCAACTGGCGGCCGGCCGCACGCTGAACGACATCCTCGGCGCGCTCGGCCACGTGGCCGAAGGCGTG
>NZ_JAAGPG010000744.1:0-3384 GCF_017104665.1 Burkholderia sp. Se-20378
TCATTGGCGATTGAGCCAGTCAGATGATATGAGTAAAACCATATCGGCTGTCGTTCTTTAACAATCTGGAAGAAGTAAGTAATTTGGATAGCGGAAGCGTCTTGAGATGGACGTGAAAACTATCCGGGTTGTGATTGTATCGATGTATCTCAAGATGATTCGAACTCTATGTTTGACTCAATTGGAATACGGCACAACGCGAGAACTCAACCTGTAACGACTGTCGATGAGACAGACTCGTTATAGGGTCAAGCGAACAAGTGCATGTGGTGGATGCCTTGGCGATCACAGGCGATGAAGGACGCGGTAGCCTGCGAAAAGCTACGGGGAGCTGGCAAACAAGCTTTGATCCGTAGATGTCCGAATGGGGAAACCCACTCCTTTTGGAGTATCCATGGCTGAATACATAGGCCATGTGAAGCGAACGCGGTGAACTGAAACATCTAAGTAACCGCAGGAAAAGAAATCAACCGAGATTCCCAAAGTAGTGGCGAGCGAAATGGGATGAGCCTTGCACTCTTTATTTGTATTGTTAGCCGAACGCTCTGGAAAGTGCGGCCATAGCGGGTGATAGCCCCGTAGGCGAAAACAGTATGAAAGAACTAGGTGTGCGACAAGTAGGGCGGGACACGTGAAATCCTGTCTGAAGATGGGGGGACCATCCTCCAAGGCTAAATACTCGTGATCGACCGATAGTGAACCAGTACCGTGAGGGAAAGGCGAAAAGAACCCCGGGAGGGGAGTGAAATAGATCCTGAAACCGCATGCATACAAACAGTCGGAGCCTCGTAAGGGGTGACGGCGTACCTTTTGTATAATGGGTCAGCGACTTACGTTCAGTAGCAAGCTTAACCGTATAGGGCAGGCGTAGCGAAAGCGAGTCCGAATAGGGCGTTCAGTTGCTGGGCGTAGACCCGAAACCAAGTGATCTATCCATGGCCAGGATGAAGGTGCGGTAACACGTACTGGAGGTCCGAACCCACTAACGTTGAAAAGTTAGGGGATGAGCTGTGGATAGGGGTGAAAGGCTAAACAAACTTGGAAATAGCTGGTTCTCTCCGAAAACTATTTAGGTAGTGCCTCGTGTCTCACCTTCGGGGGTAGAGCACTGTCATGGTTGGGGGGTCTATTGCAGATTACCCCGCCATAGCAAACTCCGAATACCGAAGAGTGCAATCACGGGAGACAGACATCGGGTGCTAACGTCCGGTGTCAAGAGGGAAACAACCCAGACCGCCAGCTAAGGTCCCCAAATATAGCTAAGTGGGAAACGAAGTGGGAAGGCTAAAACAGTCAGGAGGTTGGCTTAGAAGCAGCCACCCTTTAAAGAAAGCGTAATAGCTCACTGATCGAGTCGTCCTGCGCGGAAGATGTAACGGGGCTAAGCTATATACCGAAGCTGCGGATGCGTGCTTTGCACGCATGGTAGGAGAGCGTTCTGTAAGCCTGCGAAGGTGTCTCGGAAGGGATGCTGGAGGTATCAGAAGTGCGAATGCTGACATGAGTAGCGATAAAGGGGGTGAAAGGCCCCCTCGCCGTAAGCCCAAGGTTTCCTACGCAACGTTCATCGGCGTAGGGTGAGTCGGCCCCTAAGGCGAGGCAGAAATGCGTAGCTGATGGGAAGCAGGTCAATATTCCTGCACCATTGTTAGATGCGATGGGGGGACGGATCGCGGAAGGTTGTCCGGGTGTTGGAAGTCCCGGTCGCTGCATTGGAGAAGGCGCTTAGGCAAATCCGGGCGCGGAATTCAAGGGTGTGGCGCGAGCTCCTTAGGGAGCGAAGCAATTGGAAGTGGTTCCAAGAAAAGCCTCTAAGCTTCAGTCTAATGATGACCGTACCGCAAACCGACACAGGTGGGCGAGATGAGTATTCTAAGGCGCTTGAGAGAACTCGGGAGAAGGAACTCGGCAAATTGGTACCGTAACTTCGGGATAAGGTACGCCCTTGTAGCTTGATGCCCCTGCGGGCAAAGGGTGAAGGGGTTGCAATAAACTGGTGGCTGCGACTGTTTAATAAAAACACAGCACTCTGCAAACACGAAAGTGGACGTATAGGGTGTGACGCCTGCCCGGTGCCGGAAGATTAAATGATGGGGTGCAAGCTCTTGATTGAAGTCCCGGTAAACGGCGGCCGTAACTATAACGGTCCTAAGGTAGCGAAATTCCTTGTCGGGTAAGTTCCGACCTGCACGAATGGCGTAACGATGGCCACACTGTCTCCTCCCGAGACTCAGCGAAGTTGAAGTGTTTGTGATGATGCAATCTACCCGCGGCTAGACGGAAAGACCCCATGAACCTTTACTGTAGCTTTGCATTGGACTTTGAACCGATCTGTGTAGGATAGGTGGGAGGCTATGAAACCGGAACGCTAGTTTCGGTGGAGCCGTCCTTGAAATACCACCCTGGTTTGTTTGAGGTTCTAACCTTGGCCCGTGATCCGGGTCGGGGACAGTGCATGGTAGGCAGTTTGACTGGGGCGGTCTCCTCCCAAAGCGTAACGGAGGAGTACGAAGGTACGCTAGGTACGGTCGGAAATCGTGCTGATAGTGCAATGGCATAAGCGTGCTTAACTGCGAGACCGACAAGTCGAGCAGGTGCGAAAGCAGGTCATAGTGATCCGGTGGTTCTGTATGGAAGGGCCATCGCTCAACGGATAAAAGGTACTCTGGGGATAACAGGCTGATACCGCCCAAGAGTTCATATCGACGGCGGTGTTTGGCACCTCGATGTCGGCTCATCTCATCCTGGGGCTGTAGCCGGTCCCAAGGGTATGGCTGTTCGCCATTTAAAGAGGTACGTGAGCTGGGTTTAAAACGTCGTGAGACAGTTTGGTCCCTATCTGCCGTGGGCGTTGGATATTTGAAGGGGGCTGCTCCTAGTACGAGAGGACCGGAGTGGACGAACCTCTGGTGTACCGGTTGTCACGCCAGTGGCATCGCCGGGTAGCTATGTTCGGAAGAGATAACCGCTGAAAGCATCTAAGCGGGAAACTCGCCTTAAGATGAGATATCCCTGGGGACTAGATCCCCTTGAAGGGTCGTTCGAGACCAGGACGTTGATAGGTCAGGTGTGTAAGCGCAGTAATGCGTTCAGCTAACTGATACTAATTGCCCGTAAGGCTTGATCCTATAACAAGTCTGTCTCGCGCTGATTACAGCGCGTCGGACTGGTTGGATTCTCGTGTGTGATACACACAACTCAAAATTACTGCTTCTTCCAAGATTGGTTGTGCTGCGAAGTCAGCACAACAACCCTCTTTGCCTGATGACCATAGCGAGTCGGTCCCACCCCTTCCCATCCCGAACAGGACCGTGAAACGACTCTACGCCGATGATAGTGCGGATTCCCGTGTGAAAGTAGGTAATCGTCAGGCTCCCTAAGCCA
>NZ_JAAGPG010000745.1:0-3298 GCF_017104665.1 Burkholderia sp. Se-20378
AGCGCGGCTTTCGCCGCGGCGGTGGCCGAGAACGGCGTATCGGCGCGGTAGCGGTGTGCGACGAACGAGCTGACCGCGACGATCCGCGGCGCGGCCGATGCTTCGAGTAAAGGCTGCGCGCGGCCCGCGAGCGCGGAGAACGCGCCGGGCATCGCCGTGAAGGCGGACGCAAGCGCGTCCGCGGAAAGACCGGAAAAGGATTGCCGTGCAGCGAATCCCGCGTTGGCGACGAGCTGATCGAGCCCGCCGAAGCGCGCGACGGTTGCATCGACGAGCGACGCGGCGACACCCGGCTCACCGAGATCGCCGGTGAGCGTGATGCATTCCGCGCCCGCCGCCGTGCAAGAGTGGGCGATTTCGGCGGGCCTGGCGCGCGCCGCTTCGTCCGCGCCGCGCGCATGCAGCGCCAGCGCGATACCGGGCGTCGCGAGCCGCCGCGCGAGCGCCGCGCCGATCCCGGAACTCGCGCCGATAATCAGCGCGATCCGCGCGATGTGCGCGGCGCGTTGGTTCACGCGGCGACCTTGTCGCTGTCGTTCACGCGCTCGACGTTGATCGTGCCGACGTGGAACGCGGCCAGCGACTCGCGGTGCGCGATGCTGACGATCGCGGCCTTCGGCAGCCGTTCGGCGAACAGGTGGTACAGGCGTGCTTCGTTGTCGGCGTCGAGCGCGCTGGTCGCTTCGTCGAGGAACAGGAAGTCGGGCTTGTGCAGCAGCACGCGCGCGCCGGCCAGGCGCTGCTGTTCGCCCGGCGACAGCACGCGGGTCCAGTGCGCGGTCTCGTCGAGGCGGTCGACGTAATCCTCGAGGCGGCAGGCGCGCAGCGCGTCGCGGCAGGCTTCGTCGCTGAACGCGTCGGGTGTCGCCGGATAGGTGAGCGCGGCCTTCAGCGTGCCGATCGGCAGATAGCTCGTCTGCGGCACGAACATCATCCGCGCGCCGACCGGCGCATCGATCGCACCGTCGCCGAACGGCCACAAGCCCGCGAGCGCACGCATGAACGTGCTCTTGCCGGAACCCGACTTGCCGATCACGAGCCAGCGCGAGCCGGGCTCGATCGTGACGCTGCCGATGTTCGCGAGCGCGTTGCCGTTCGGCAGCGCGAGCTTGAGCGACGACGTCGACAGCTTCGCGTCGTCGACATAGTGCAGGTTGATGCCGCCGTGTTCGGTCGCGGGCGACAGGCTTTCCTTCAGGTGCGACGTGCCCATCACGCGCTTGAATTCGCGCAGACGGTTGACGGTGGCGCGCCATTCGACGAGGGTCGAGTAACTGTTGATGAACCACGAGAACGAATCGCTGACGGTGCCGAACGCGGACGAGATCTGCATCAGCACGCCGAACGAGAACGCGCCCGCGAAATAGCGCGGCGCGGCGACGACGAGCGGGAAGATGATCGCGATCTGCCCGTAGAAGCTCAGCACGAACGTGAGCCGCTTCGTGTACTTCATCACGCGCCACCAGTTGTCGCGGATGCGCATGAAGAGGTTCTGCGCGTTTCCGGTCTCGGTCTTCTCGCCGTCGTAGAACGCGATCTGCTCGGCGTTCTCGCGCACGCGGATCAGCCCGAAGCGGAAGTCGGCCTCGACGCGCTGCTGCTGGTAGTTGATCGACACGAGCGGATGGCCGACCTTCTGGATGATCAGCGAGCCGACCACCGCGTACAGCGCGGCCGCCCACACCATGTAGCCGGGGATCGCGATCGGCGTCGCGCCGAGCGAAACCGTCAGCGCGCCGGCGAGCGACCACAGGATCGTGATGAACGACACGAGTGTGACGACCGTCGACAGCAGGTCGAGCGACAGCGCGAGCGTGGTCGTCGCGAACGACTGGAGGTCGTCGGTGATCCGCTGGTCGGGGTTGTCGGCGAGGCGGTCACGCTCGATCCGGTAGAACGCGCGATCGCCGAGCCACTGGCCGAGAAAGCGGTCGGTGAGCCACTGGCGCCAGCGGAAGCCGAGCATCTGCCGCAGGTAGCGGCCGTACACGGCGAGGATGATGAAGGCGAACGCGAGCGCGGAGAACTGCATCAGCAGGTTCGGGAAGTCGTGGACGTCCTTCGACTGCAGCGCGTTGTAGAACTCCGCGTTCCACTTGTTCAGCCGGACGTTGATCCAGACCACGCAGAGGTTGATCGCGATGATCGTGACCAGCAGGCCCCATGCGATTTTCCATTCGGACGATACCCAGTAGGGCTTGATGAGGCTCCATGCGGATACCGGACGCTCGTCCTGCGACGCGTCGGAGGCGGAGCGGACGGGATCGATCGATTGGGTCATGTGCTTCCTGATGAGTAGCCGGCGCGCGGGCCGGGCGAAGCCGGGCGCGCGCCGCGATACGGCATGCCGGGACGCGGCGCCGACTGACGGCGGGCGTCCGGATGGTCGCCCGCGCGTCTTAAACGGCACTTAAGGCCGGCGGTGACGCGGCAACCGGTCGCTCGCGCGGCCGGCCTGCGGGCATTGTGCCAGAGCGGCGCGGCACGACGGCGAATTTGCCGCAAGGGGGACAGTTTGCGGCGCTTTCCGCTTTTATGGTCTAATGGCCGACGACGAAACAGGGGTGCTTCGTGGCGCGGCCGGCAGATGTTCCGGGCAGCGCGATGAGGCTGAGAAAAACCCTTTGCACCCGATCCGGGTAATACCGGCGAGGGAAGTTTCTGAACCCGCCGGGCCGCGCTGGCTGCCATCCCACATGGTCAGCGCCCTTGTTCCGCCCGGCCGGCCTTTGCTGCCGGTTTCGTCCTTTTGGGTACGCGCATTGCGCGTTACGGAAGGAATGATGACCGCACAATCTTCAGTCTTTTGCATGGTTCCTGGCCCGATGTCGCGTGCATTCGCATGCGGCGGCGCGTACACGTCGACGCTCGTCGTGCGTGCTTGCGCCGAGGGGGCACGATGAACGCCCGGGATTCCCGACCCGATTTCGCGGTGCTCGGCGGCGGCCTCGTCGGCCGCCTGATCGCCTGGCGGCTCGCGGGCGACGGGCATCGCGTCGCGCTATACGAGCGCGGCGGCCCGGACGGCGAGCAGTCGGCCGCGTGGATCGCGGCCGCGATGCTCGCGCCGCTCGCGGAAGCGGCGAGCGCGGAGTTGCTGATCACCGAACTCGGCGCCGCGTCGCTCGCGCGCTGGCCGCAGTGGCTCGCGGAACTGCCCGAACCCGTCTTCTTCCAGCATCACGGCACGCTCGTCGTCTGGCATCACGCGGATCGCGCGGAGGCGCCGCTGTTCGAGCGGCGCGTGCGCGCGAACGCGCCGGCCGACCTGTTCGAGCGCGGTTTCGTGACGCCCGCC
>NZ_JAAGPG010000075.1:0-26308 GCF_017104665.1 Burkholderia sp. Se-20378
CCGCCCGGCATTTCCGCGAGCGGGCCGGGATGAGCGTGGGCGCGTTCGTCGCGCAGATCCGGATGATGCACGCGTGCGCGCTGCTGCAGGACACGCAGCGCGGGCAGGCGGAGATCGGCCAGGCGGTCGGTTACCAGTCCGAGGCCGCCTTCGGCAAGGCGTTTCGCGCGGTGCTCGGCACGACGCCGGGGCGCTGGCGGCGGGCGCAGCGCGAATTGTAAGACTGCAAGCGCAGCGTCTTGCCGCTAGCCAAAGCTGCTACCATGCGCGAAACGCAGTTCAACGAAAACGATTTCGAACAAGAAGAAAGAGAGGGCAAAGCAATGAACCAGACCACCATCCAGCAGCCGTCGTTCGCGTTCGTGGCCGCGTCGTGGGCCGCGCTGCTCGCCGGTTTCGCGGCATTCCTGATCGGTCTCTGGAACGCCGGCATGCAGCTCAACGAGAAGGGCTACTACTTCACCGTGCTGGTGTTCGGTCTCTATGCGGCAATCTCGCTGCAGAAAAGCGTCCGCGACCGCGCGGAAGGCATTCCCGTCACCGGCATCTATTACGGCCTCAGCTGGATCGCGCTGCTGCTGTCGATCGCACTGCTGGTCGTCGGCCTCTTCAACGCGACACTGCAACTGAGCGAGAAGGGCTTCTACGCGATGTCGTTCGTGCTCGCGCTGTTCGGCTCGGTCGCCGTGCAGAAGAACACGCGTGACCTGCAAAACGCGAAGCCGCGCTATACCGACGCCGATTCGGCGCCGTCCGTCCAGGAGTGACAGGACGCGAAGCGGGCGCCATCCAGGCCGCCCGTTTTGCGACGACGGTCGCGGGTGACCCGCATTCGCCGATGCGCCGCGGGCTCCCCGCCTATTCGTTTCATCCATGCCGGTGCGCATGACGATGGAGATATTCCGGATGCCAGACTTCACAGAACCCACGCGGCACACCCGCGCGGCTGTCCGTGCCGTGGCGGCGCAGGCCGCGCTCGTGCTGGAGACGAACAACCTGCGCGGCGGCGCGGGGCTCGCGCAGGCCGTCGACAGCCTGAAGCGCCTCGTATCGGCGCTGTCGAAGCAGACCGTGCCGCCCGCGGCACTCGCACAATGGATCATTACGCACGACGGCCTGCCCGCCGAGGCGTGCGCGGAGATCGTTGCGCTGGCCGGCCGCCCGATCGACTTCGTCGAGATCGGCGCGAACACCGGCTACTACGATGCGAAGAACGACGGGTTCGACCGCGTCGACGCGGCCCGCTGCGACATCGTCGTGTTCGGCGATGCCGATTGCCGGCCCGCCGACGACTGGCTCGAGCACCTGCTTGCACCGTTCGCGCGGGAAGCCGGCGATGCGCTCGCCGCGGTGGCGGGGCGCACCAGCTATGCGCCGAACGTGCTCGGCATCGCGCTGACGTCGATCGATTTCATGTATTTCCCGAGCCCGCTGCGCGACGGTGCGACGCGCAACTTCTACGCGAACAACGTCGCGTTCCGGCGCGAGGTGTTCGCGCAATTTCGCTACGAGCCGCTCGACGGCGTCTATCGCGCGCATTGCCAGGTGATGGGGCTGCGGATGCAGGCAGCCGGCGTGGCTGTCGAGTTCGCACCGGACGCGCACACCGAACATCGGCTGCCGGACACGCAACGCGAATCGCTGAAGCTGCGCTGGATGCGCGGCGAGGACAGCGTCGGCCTGACACCTTATCTCGTGAACGCGTACCTGCCGCGCGGCTGGCAGTGGCTCGGCCGCAGCGGCCCGCTCGGCCCGTTCTGCGTGATGGCGATGCGGCTCGGCTACAGCCTGCGCGCGCTGAATCGCCAGCAGTTGCCGCCGCTTGGCGCCGTCCGCTATCTCGCGGCCATCGGCGTCACGATCGCGGCGTCTGCCGTCGATACGCTCGGCGCGCTCGCGCGTGGTTTCGGGCTCGCCGGGCGCGCATCGGCCCGGCGCGATCTCGAAGCGCTGTCCTATCACCGTCATTGAACCGGCGCCGCGCATCGTGCGCGGCCATGACAGCCGACATCCTGCATCCATACAGATAACGACCATGTCCTCTTTCGCCACCCGTGTTGCCAGCCTCGCCCTGTTTGCCGCCAGCGTCGGCGCCCATGCCGCGCCGGTCGATCATGCGGGGCGCGGGATTTACCACTTCGCGTCGCAAAGCGGCTGCCCATTCGCGAACGCGGCCTCCGCGGACTGCAATCGCGTCGCGCTCGATGCGCCGGACGTTCACGCGAGCATCGATACCGATGCACACGCGATCGTCTTCTCGAGCGATGCGACGCGTCGCACGAAGGACGTGCTCGGCGACGTGCTCCTGCAGGGCACCGGCATCGACGGCGACGGCCGGCGCGTGCCGCTGAGCGTGCACGTGCTGCTGCGTCGCGACGGCGCGAAATGGGACCGCGACGTGTACGTCCATGCGCCCGTGCACGGCACGTTCACCGAGGTCAGGATCGATCCGTATCGTGTGCGCGTGAAGGAGGGCGAGGGCGAACGCGAACGCGACGTGCTCACGCCGGACGAAACGCTGGCGCTGTTCGCGCATCCGTCGCTTGCATCGCGACTCGCGCGGCATCTCGTGAAGGTGAGCGCGACCGATCCGAAGCAGCCGTCCGCGGACGACATCACGATCGCGCTTGGTGTCGGCGGCCTGACTAAGTCGGTCGCGCGTGCGAGCTTTACGTCGAACGCGCCGCACGATGCCGACGTCGATCGCGCACTCGCATCAGGCACGTGGGCGATTCGTTTCGATGCACTGAGCAATCACATTCCGGTGTGGGTCGCCCAGCGCGAGTTGTTCCTGTTCGGCCTCGACGGCAGCGCGCTCGTGAAGGACATGCGTGCACGCGGCTTCAGGAAGAACGACCGGATCGAATTCGGCGCGCGAGACGGCAACGGCTATCTGCGCGTCAACGGCCGCGAGGAAGCATTTGCGGGCGCGACCGCATCCGCGCACGCATTCATGCAGGAAAGCTTCATCGGCCTGATCCTCGGATGGCGTCGCGATCCGGCAGCCGCTGCGGCGTCCGCGACGAAATCCGCGTCCGTCCGGGGCGTGCCGGCATGACCGCGGCTGGCGACCTGCCGGCGTCGCCGCACGCGGCGCGCGATGCACGCTTCGACTGTCTCGATGCGCCCGTGCCGCGCGGTGCGGCGCGGGTGCGCGCGTACCTCGTCGATCGCATCAAGCGGGCGGCGATCCGGCAGCTCCATCGCAGCACACATGGCGAGCGCTGGGTGCTGCGCATGTACCTGATCGGCGAGGAAGCGACCGAGTGCGCGCTGCACGAAGACTGGACCGGACAGCCGCCGGACTGGCTCGCGCCGCGGATCGAGCAGCATCTCGCGGACGAGCGTCGCCATGCGGCCGCGTTTGCCGATGCGCTGCGCGAGCGCGGTGTCGCGCCGTCGACTGCACCCCATGAGCCCGACTGGCTGAGCCGACGCAAGATCATGCGATGGCGCCGGCTCGCGCAGCGCCATGCGCCGCATTTCTCGCACGGCGTGCTCGTGCCGGCCTATGCGACGGGTCTGTGCGCGGAACAGATGGCGATGCGCGTACTTGCGCGCCACTGCGAAACGATCGGCGATGCACATCCGTTGCACCCGCTACTCGCGCGCGTGCTTGCCGACGAGACGCGGCATGTGAGGCTCTGCTCGGACACGCTGCGGCGTCTGGTTGCGCCGTCCGAGACCGCACATCTCGCCGCGTTGCTCGAGGAGATCCGTGCGATCGAAGCCGGTTTCGGCGTGACGGGTGCGCTGGCGATGGTTGCGGCCGGCTGGCTCCAGTCGCTTCGTCCGCGCGCATAATGCCGCGAATCGTCTATCTCGCGACGGCCGACGCACGCGGCCACCTGATGCGCGCGCAACTGCTCGTGCACGCGCTGCGTGCGGCCGGCGCGCAGGTCGACGTCTTGACGACGTCCGATGCGGGGCAGGTGTTTCTGGCTGCGTTCGACATCGACGCGACCGTGTTGTCCCGCCACTACGCGGTGCAGTTCGACGAACGGCAGAACATGCTGCGCGACGCGACCGACCGCAATGTCGCGCACTATGTGTTCAGGCCGACACGCATGCTGCGTGACATCGCGCGACTGCGAGCGATCGTCCGCGATGCCGATCTCGTGATCAACGACTCGTTTCATCCGGCGCTGCTGTTCATGGGCGCGATGCCGGGCTGGCGCCGCCGCGTCGTCCACGTATACGGCGGAAGCCTGCGCCGCGCGTTGACAGCGAATTTCGATGCGCGGCTGCCGCGCGCACTGGCGCGTGCTTTTGCACGGATCGTCGACTGGCAGATCGATTCGGCGGCGTGTTGCATCGAACACGATTTCGCATACGATGCCGACGACGAAGTCCGGCGATCGTGCACGCATTACCGGCTGCCGACGCCGGTGCCGATCGTCGCCGAGCGGCCAGCTTCGGAACCGGCTGCAGCAGCCGTCTATCTGAACCCGCACTTCCGCGACATCGCGCTCGCCGATGCGTTGTCGGCCGGCATGCGCGACGCAGGAATCGCGACGCACCGTGTGGGTGAGGGCTATGCCGGGCACGACGGCTGGACCGGCATCGACGCCGACTGGGTGACGTGCGCCGCCCATGCACCGCTGATCGTGTCGGCACCCGGCATGGCTGCGCTGTCGATCGCACGCGTGTATCACCGCCCGATCCTGCTCGTGCAGTCTGATCAGCCTGAGCAGGCGAGCAACGCCGAGCGCGCCGCGCGGCTGCAACTCGTGCATCGCGTCGTCACCTGGCGCGGCGATGCGGCCGCATTTCGGTGGGAAGTCGGGCAGGCTGCAGCCGAACTGATGCGCAACCCTGGTACGCAGGCAGGAACGATCGCCGGCCGCGAGCAGGCGCGTGCGCGCGTCGACGCATGGACGTCGCGCCTCCTCGCGCTGCGTCCGCGTGCGCGGGTGGCCGATACGGATACGCGATGCGAGGCGCCGGCGCCACGATGAATTCGCTGTCGTTTCGTGACGATCGCAGGCCCGATATCCGGCAGATGCTGGCCGCGACGTTCGGCATGGCAGCCGGCCTCGCGATCTTCTTTCTGCTGGAGCGTAGCGTCACGCCGCGCTATGTATTGGCCACGTCGATCGATGCGCGGATTCCGTTCATTGCGTGGTCGTGGTTCGTCTATGTCGGCTTCTTTCCGTTCGTGATCGCGCTTGCCGCGTATGCGCGGCCGCCCGCGTTCGCCGCATTCAAGGAGGCCGTGCTGATCGCGTTCGTGCTCGGTGTCTTGTGTTTCTTGCTCTTCCCGGAAGCCGTGCCGCGGCCCGACGTCGCGGAGATCGGCAACGCGTTCGTGCGCCACCGTCTCGCGCGCATGTGGCAACTCGATCTCGCGGCCAACGGTTTTCCGAGCCTGCATGTCGCAGTGACGTGTCTTGCCTGCCGGATGCTGGCGGACCGGCGACGGTTCGTGACAGTGTCGGTCGGCCTGCTGATCTGCACGTCGACGCTGACGCTGAAGCAGCATACGGTGGCCGATGTGCTGGGCGGCGTGGCGCTCGCGATGGTCAGTGCGCTGTGGGTCGAGCGGCGTGCGCTGCGCGGGAGGCTCGCGTGACGGATGCCCGTGTTCACCATGCCGGGCCAAATGCCGAGCTTGCGCGGTTCGTGCCCGATCCCGCGTTGTTTCGCGTGAGCGCATCGCGCGTCGGCGCGGCGCTGGCGGGCGACTGGCTGATGATTGCTGCTGCGTTCGCGGTTGCGATCGCGTTTCCGCATCCGCTCGTGTACGCGTTGGCCGCGATCGTGATCGCACGCAGCCAGCTTGCGCTCGCGGTCATGATGCACGAAGGCGCGCACGGGTTGCTGGCGCGGAACCGGCGTGCCAACGACGCGCTGGGTCAACTGTTCGCGGCGGGCCCGCTGTGGTTGTCGCTACGGACGTATCGCGCAGGCCATCTGAAGCACCATCGCGCACCGATGGAGTCGGACGATCCCGTCGCGCTGCTGTTCGGCGTGCATGACTATCCGGTGACGCGCGGGCGGCTGATCGGCCGCCTGCTCGCGTACGCATGCGGGATCGGCTACGTGACGAGTGTCGTGAAGCTCGCACGCGGCGAGTTCGCGCATGCGCTGCCGAAGGTCGGGAAGTCGCGCGCGTATGTCGCATGGGAAGTCGCGTCGATGCTGGCGGGCAACGGTGTGCTGTTCGGCACACTCGCGTTGGTCGGGCATCCGCTGCTGTACGTGACGTTGTGGATCGTGCCGTCCGTCACGCTGCTGCCGCTCGCCGGGCAGGTGCGTGCAATCTTCGAGCATGCGGGGCTGCCGGCATGTACCGACCAGAGCCGCAACGCGCGCACGATCGCCCGGCGTTCGTGGCAGACATTCCTGTTCGGCCCGCACGCGATTCATTTTCATATCGAACATCACCTGTTCGCGCGGATGCCGTTCCACAACTTGCCGGTCGTGCATCGCCAGCTTGTGCAGCGGGAGTTGCTGCCCGACGGCAATCTGTACGCGGGATATGGTGGCGTGCTGCGCGACGTCAGTGTGCGTTGATGTGCTGGCGGGGCCATTGTGCGTGCCCCGTCCGGTAGCGGAGTCGGGAGCGCGCGCGACAGGGATGCGCCAGACGCAAAAAAGCCTCCACTTGGGAGGCTTTGATTTGCACTATCGAAGATAGTTGGTAGGGTGGGAGGGACTCGAACCCTCGACTCTCTGATTAAAAGTCAGATACTCTAACCAACTGAGTTACCACCCCACGTTCTTGAAACCTGTTGGTTCGTTGCTTCAACAACTTGGCAAACGACCCAAAGAGCAAAAGATTATAGCGACGGATTGTCAGGCTGTCAACAACCCGCCGCGATAATTATTTGATCGTCTCAAGCTTGCCCTGCGCGGTCTGCGCGGCGTTCGACCCGGCATACTGCGAAACGACCTGCTCGAACGTCTTCTTGGCGGCCGCCTTCTGGCCTTGCTCGAGCTGGTTCGTGCCGATTGCCACGAGGGCGTCGGCTGCGCGCGGGTGCTGCGGGAACTTGCTGACGATCCCTTGCCACGTTGCAGTCGAACCGCGGTAGTCGCGCAGCGCGTATTGCGCATTGCCATACCAGTACTGCGCGGTCGGCTGGTAGGGGCTCTGCGGATACTTCGCGATGAACGCACGGAACGAAGCCGCCGCCGCCTTGAAGTTGCCGTTGCGGAACTGCTGCTGCGCCGCACTGAGCGCATCCGTTTCACCCGGCTGCACGGTGCCTTCGACACCATCGATCGTCGCCTGCTGCGGCTCGAACTTCTTGAGCCGCGTGTCGAGATCCTGGTAGTACTCCTTCTGCTGCCGCTCAAGCGTCGTCAGCCGGTTCGTCAGATCCTCGTTCTCGCCGCGTAGCGTCGCGACCTGCTGGTTCAGCTGGTCGAGACGGCCGGATTGATCGAGGATCGTACGCTGGGCGGCCGACAACTGGCTCGCCAGGTTGTCGGTCTTGCTGCGCAGATCGAGCACGGCGCGGCGCGCTTCGTTGTCGTCGAACACGCCGGCGTGCGCCGGCGCGGCCGACCACGCCGCGCCGGCGACGCAGAATGCTGCGGCAACGCGCAGCAGGGATACACGGTGCGTCATACGGCGATTCTTCCGTTACTTACTGTTGGTAGACGAGGTCGGCGCGACGGTTCTGCGCCCACGATGCTTCGTCGTGACCTGCTGCCTGCGGCTTTTCCTTGCCGAGGCTCACGGCTTCCATTTGCGAATCGTTCACGCCGAGCAGTGCCATCGCACGGCGGACGGCTTCCGCACGCTTCTGGCCCAGCGCGAGGTTGTACTCGCTCGTGCCGCGTTCGTCGGTGTTGCCCTGGATCAGCACGTGGCGCTGCGGATGGCTCTTCAGGTACTGAGCGTGCTGCTGCATCAGCGGCTGGTACTCGTCCTTCACCGAATAGCTGTCGAAGTCGAAGTAGATGCTGCGCTTCGCGAGCGGGCTGTTCGGGTCGTTCAGCGGGTCGACGTTCACTTGCGCGACGTTGTCGGCGCTCGGTTGCGTGCTGACTGCACCCGCGTTGTTTGCCTTGTCGTCGAGCTTCACGCCCGACTTGCACGCTGCGAGCGCGCTGATCATCATCACGGCCAGGGCCAGACGAGCTTTATTCGACATCATGTTTACTCTCCTTGTGGTCATTGCATGAAGGGCCCCCACGACGGCTCACGAACGGAGCCGCCCTGGACGGACAGGATTTGCGGCGGCGCGCTGCCGTCGGAGGGCACTGCTGCCAGAACATTGCGACCACCCGACTGGGTAGCGTACAGAAGGTACTGGCCGTTTGCCGCGAAGCTCGGCGATTCGTCGCGATTCGTATTCGTGATGGCGTTCGCCGCGCCAGACTGCAGA
Source organism: Burkholderia sp. Se-20378 (assembly GCF_017104665.1). Classification (NCBI taxonomy): domain Bacteria; kingdom Pseudomonadati; phylum Pseudomonadota; class Betaproteobacteria; order Burkholderiales; family Burkholderiaceae; genus Burkholderia; species Burkholderia sp. Se-20378. The sequence continues at coordinate 8,340 of NZ_JAAGPG010000075.1, forward strand.
TCCTGAACGTACAGCTTGAAGCCTCCCCCCGTGCGGGAGATGTAAGCGAGCAGCTTGCCGTCCGGGCTGATACGCGGACTCGTGTTGTAGCTGCCGGTGAAAGTCACGCGCTGCGCGGCACCGGCGCTTTCACCCTGTGCGGGCATCCGGTAGATCTGCGGCGCGCCGCCGCGATCGCTCGTGAAGTAGATCCAGTGGCCATCCGGCGAGTAGAACGGCTCGGTGTCGATCGAGCTGCTCTGCGTGAGGCGGCGCAGGCCGCCGCCCGTCGAGTTGACCGTATAGATTTGCGTATTGCCCGTCAGCGACAGCGCGACGGCCAGCGTGTTGCTGTCCGGCGACCATGCCGGTGCGCTGTTGTTGCCCTTCTGGTCGGAGACGATGTAGCGACGGCCGGTCGGCAGGTCGTGGATGTAGACGATCGGCTTCTTGCGCTCGAACGACACGTACGCGACCTTCGTGCCGCTCGGCGACCACGATGGCGAGATGATCGGCTCGGTGCTCGACAGCGCGATGCGCGCGTTCTGGCCGTCCGAATCCGAGATCTGCAGCTGGTAGCGGTTACCGGTCTTGATCACGTACGACAGGCGCGTGGCGAACACGCCGCGCACGCCGAGCAGCTTCTGGTAGATGTAGTCGGCGATCTTGTGGCCGGCCGTGCGCAGCGTGGTGTCGGTGGCTGTCAGCGACAGGCCGCCGAGGCTTTGCTGCTTCACGGTGTCGTACAGGATGAAGTTGACCTTGTACTGGCCGTTCGCCTCGCGGTTCACGCTGCCGGCGACGAACGCATTCGCGCCCTTGGCCTTCCAGGCGCCGAGATCGACCGATGCGCTCTCCGGCACCGGCGTGCTGCCAGCGTCGATGTTGGTGAATTTGCCACTGCGGGCGAGGTCGGCGCGGACGATCGACGTGACCTGCTGCGGCAGGTTCGCCTCATTCGCGAAATTCGCGGTGGCGATGGGGAACTGGGTCGACCCGACACCGGTGATCAGCACGTTGACCTGGGCATTAGCGGCGCTGCCCGCCGTGATCAGACACGAGGCCACGAGTGCCCTGAAACCTAGCTTTGTCATCAAACTCATGCTTCTTGCTTCCCGTATGACTTGGATCGCTGCGCAACGGCAGAGACAGTAAAAATACCCGATTCGTTCCCGTCCGACAGCGACGCCCGGAGTGTAAGCGCATTTCCTTTCACTCCGCAGCCTTGAAGGTAATCGTAATGTCCGACGGGGTACGACCGTTAGAATCGGGCGGCAACGGGACCGATGCGTGGATCGCATTGACCACGGCTTGATCCCACCCCGAATTCCCGCTGGAGCGGGAAACCGATGCGCTCAATACGTCACCGGACGGCGTGCACCGAATCTTGACGACGGTGGTCAGGCCTGCTCGCTCGCCGCCCCAAACGATGTTCGGTTTGACGCGGCGGCGCACCTTGTCAGCATAGCCGGGCGTGGCGGCATTGCCACCGGAGCCCGTGCCCGTGCCACTTTTCGCGAGGCCTTCGCCGCCGCCTTCACCGGCGCCGGACAGGCCTTGCATCTGTGCCAGGCGTGCGCTGCGCTCGCGGTCGAGCTTCGCGTTCGCTGCCGCATTGGCCTTCGCGCGCGCCGTGGCTTCGGCCTTCGCCTTGGCCTGGGCTTCCGCCTTTGCCTTCGCGGCCGCATCGGCTTTCGCCTTCGCCGCCTGCTGTGCTTCGAGTTGCGCCTGCTTCTGCTGCTGAAGTTTTTGCTGTTCGAGCTTTTGCTGCTCGGCGAGCTGCTGTTGCTTGAGCTTGTCGGCCTGCTTCTGCTTGTCGCGGTCCGCGGCTTTTTGTGCCGCGAGTGCGGCTGCCTGCTGCGCCGCGAGCTGCGCGCGCCGGGCTTCCTCTTCCTGCTGGGCCTTCAGTTGCTGCGCGCGGCGCTGCTGTTCGAGCAGCGCTTCACGCGCGGCCGCTTCCTGCTGCCGCTTCTTCTGCTGCAGCGCGATGTCGGCCTGCTCGTCGCGCACCGGGGGAGGGGGCGGCGCGACCTTCACGGGCGGTGTGGGTGTGACAACGGGCCGCGGCGCGGGGACATCGGGCACCTCGGTCCACAGCTCGGCTTCGGCGCCGGCCGGCGTGCTGTTCTGCCACTGCACGCCATGATAGAGAAACAGCGCGAGCAGCACGTGCATCAGCGCGGCGAGCGCGAATGCGCGCCAGGTGCCGCGCTCGCGGGGGGGCTGAGGCGGGTAGGCGGAGCTGCGCGTGGATTGCTGCCGGTTCATTGCGATTTGACGAGGAGGCCGACGCGCTTGACGCCACGCGCCTTCAGATCGGACATCACGGTCATGACGGCATCGTACTGCACGGTCTTGTCGGCCGCGATCACGACCGGCTGGTCGGGATGGTCAGCCTGCCGGGCGACGATGAAGCTGTCGAGCTCGGCCTTAGTCATCGTGTCTTCCTGGGTCGCGCCCGAGTCGCCCTTGTACTTGACGCTCATCGTGCGGTCGGCCTTGATGTTGACGACGACGGGCGGCGTCTGCTCCTGCGGTGCGGCGTTGCCGACGGTCGGCAGGTTGATGATCGACGGAGCGACGAGCGGTGCGGTGACCATGAAGATCACGAGCAGCACCAGCATCACGTCGATGTACGGCACGACGTTGATGTCGGCCATTGCGCGGCGCGAGCGGCCGCCGCGCATGCTGGAACGGATGGGACTTCCTGCCATGGCGCGCTCCTTACTGGGCCTGACGCTGCAGGATGTTCGAGAACTCTTCGATGAAGGTCTCGAAACGGATCGCGAGGCGGTCGATGTCGTGCGCGTAGCGGTTGTACGCGACCACCGCCGGAATCGCGGCGAACAGGCCGATCGCGGTGGCGACGAGCGCCTCGGCGATGCCCGGTGCGACGTTCGCGAGCGTGGCTTGCTGCACGTTCGCGAGGCCGCGGAACGAGTTCATGATCCCCCAGACCGTGCCGAACAGACCGATGTACGGGCTGACCGAGCCGACCGATGCGAGGAACGCGAGGTTCGCTTCGAGCACGTCCATTTCACGCTGGAAGGACGCGCGCATCGCGCGGCGTGCGCCATCGAGCACGAGGCCCGGATCGCTGATGCGCTTTTCCTTCGCCTTCAGGAATTCGCGCATGCCCGATTCGAAGATCCGCTCGAGCGCGCCGATCGTGTGGCGGTTGTTGGCTGCGCTCTGATACAGCGCCTGCAGGTCGCCGCCCGACCAGAAATCCTTCTCGAAGCGTTCGGTCTGCACGCGTGCGCGGCGGATCGCAAACCACTTGCGGAAGATGAAGGTCCACGACATCAGCGACAGCAGCAGCAGCAGCCCCATCACGGCCTGGGCCAGCACGCTCGCGTTGAGGACGAGGGAAATGATCGACAGGTCTTGAGAAGTGTTCATAGAGGTTTGAGTAACGTCCCTTCGGGGCGCCCGGTATGCGTGTGGCGCGGCGCGCCGGCCATGCCTGACGCCGAACCTTGCTTAGTATCGAATCAGAAAGGCAAGTTCATAGGCTTTGTCTAAACGGGGCTCATGCGAGCTTCGTTGACAGGGCAGTCTGCCCGTCGTCGATGACGGGCCCGCGCTGCAGCGCGTCGAGCACGGCCGGCGGGATGGCCGCAGGCCGGATGCCGGTACGGTCGACGCAGCCGAGACGGATGTGTCCGGCCACGAGCAGCGTGTTTCCGCACCAGGCTTCCTGCGTGAATTCCACCGATGCGCGGCCGATGCGCCCGGGCCGGCTCGTGATCGCCAGTGCGTCGTCGAGTCGCGCCGGTGCGCGGTAGTCGAGCGACGTGCTGCGGACGACGAAGATCGCGTCGGTGTCGTCGGCGAGCTGACGCTGGTCGATGCCGCAAGCGCGCAGCCACTCGGTGCGGGCGCGTTCGAAGAACTTCAGGTAGTTGGCATAGAAGACGATGCCGCCTGCGTCGGTATCCTCGTAGTACACGCGCACCGGCCAGATGAAGCCGGAGGGCGCTTCCGGGGAGCGGGTAGGCTGGGTCATGGCGCGCATTCTACCGGAAGGCAGGAGCCTGATTCGTAACCGATTCGTAACGGAATGTAGTATGCCGTAGCACATTGCGGGCCGGCCCGGAAGGGGCCGGGCCCGCGTGGCTTCAGCCGCGGTGGACGGTCGGGCCGCCGGGGGCTTGCGCGATCGGCATCAGCTCGATCGTGTTGACGTTCACATGCGCCGGGCGCGTCGCGATCCAGTAGATCGTGTCGGCGATGTCCTCGGGCATCAGCGGCTGGACATTGTTGTAGACGTTCGCCGCTTTGGCGTCGTCGCCGCGATAGCGGATGTTCGAGAATTCGGTGCCGCCGCACAGGCCGGGCTCGATGTCGGTGACGCGCAGCGGCGTGCCGAGCAGGTCGGCGCGCAGGTTCAGGCTGAATTGTCGGACGAAAGCCTTGGTCGCGCCGTAGACGTTGCCGCCGGCATAAGGGTACGAACCCGCAACCGAGCCGATATTGAAGACGTGACCGCGACCGCGGTCGATCATGCCGGGCAGCAGCGCGTGCGTGACCGTGACGAGGCCCGTGCAGTTCGTGTCGATCATCGTGTGCCATTCGTCGAGGCTGGCCTTTTGGGCCGGCTCGACGCCGAGCGCGAGGCCGGCGTTGTTGACGAGCACGTCGAGCGCCGCGAATTCGGCGGGAAGGGCGGCCGGCACGGCCTCGACGGCCGCGCGATCGCGGACGTCGAGCTCGAGCGGCAGAAGGGAATCGCCGAGTTCGGCGGCGAGTGCATCGAGACGATCCTTGCGGCGCGCGGTCGCGACGACGCGGTGGCCTCCCTTGACGAAGGCACGGGCGATGGCGGCGCCGAAGCCGGCGGACGCGCCTGTGACGAACACGATCATTGCTGCTCCTGGTCGATGACAAAATAGCGGGTGGTATCCCGCAAGCCTACTGAGATTGCCGCACCGCGGCAAGGCGGCAAAGCGTTCCCGCACGGGCGCGTAGAGTCTGGCCCCAATTGCTTCCGGCGCACCGCCGTGCGGTTGCCTATTCATGACGCATCCAATACACTAACGCGCTCATCACCCCCGCGTGACTGGCGATAGAACCCTTCGGGTTCAAGGTGGAGCATCCCACCGTGAAGCGCGGGGCGCCGTTTTTGCCGTTCGCCTGGGCAGCCGTTGTGCGCCGTCGCGTGCATCGCCGGTGGCTGTCCTGCCTCGCGTCATACGGATTCTTCCGCCACGTCGAGCTGGTCCCGCCAGCAGCGCACCGTACTCGGCCGCTCCGGTCAACCTGTACACACTTAACGGAAACCGTATGTTTGACAGAGCCCAAAGCACCATTGCGAACGTCGATCCCGAAATCTTTGCCGCGATCGAGCAGGAAAACCGCCGCCAGGAAGATCACATCGAGCTGATCGCGTCGGAAAACTACACGAGCCCGGCCGTGATGGCTGCACAGGGTTCGCAACTCACGAACAAGTACGCGGAAGGGTATCCGGGCAAGCGCTACTACGGCGGCTGCGAATACGTGGACGTGGTCGAGCAGCTGGCGATCGACCGCGTGAAGCAACTGTTCGGCGCGGAAGCGGCGAACGTGCAGCCGAACTCGGGTTCGCAGGCGAACCAGGGCGTGTTCTTCGCGATGCTCAAGCCGGGCGACACGATCATGGGCATGAGCCTCGCGCACGGCGGCCACCTGACGCACGGTTCGCCCGTGAACATGTCGGGCAAGTGGTTCAACGTGGTGAGCTACGGCCTGAACGAAAATGAAGACATCGACTACGAAGCCGCCGAGAAGCTCGCGCAGGAACACAAGCCGAAGCTGATCGTCGCGGGCGCGTCGGCGTTCTCGCTGAAGATCGATTTCGAGCGTCTGGCGAAGATCGCGAAGTCGGTCGGCGCATACCTGATGGTCGACATGGCGCACTACGCGGGCCTGATCGCAGCGGGCGTGTACCCGAACCCGGTGCCGCACGCGGACTTCGTGACGACGACGACGCACAAGAGCCTGCGCGGCCCGCGCGGCGGCGTGATCCTGATGAAGGCGGAGTACGAGAAGCCGATCAACTCGGCGATCTTCCCGGGGATCCAGGGTGGCCCGCTGATGCACGTGATCGCGGGCAAGGCCGTGGCGTTCAAGGAAGCGCTGTCGCCGGAATTCAAGGCGTACCAGGAGAAGGTGGTCGAGAACGCACGCGTGCTGGCTGAGACGCTGGTGAAGCGTGGCCTGCGGATCGTGTCGGGCCGTACGGAAAGCCACGTGATGCTGGTGGACCTGCGCGCGAAGAACATCACGGGCAAGGCCGCGGAAGCGGCACTGGGCGCGGCGCACATCACGGTGAACAAGAACGCGATCCCGAACGATCCGGAAAAGCCGTTCGTGACGAGCGGCGTGCGCCTGGGCTCGCCGGCGATGACGACGCGCGGCTTCGGTCCGGCGGAAGCGGAACAGGTGGGCAACCTGATCGCGGACGTGCTGGACAACCCGGAAGATGCGGCGACGATCGAGCGCGTGCGCGCGCAGGTTGCCGAGCTGACCAAGCGTTTCCCGGTCTATCGCTGATCGACGATGCGCTGCCCGTTCTGCCGGCATGACGACACGCAGGTCGTGGATTCCCGCGTGTCCGAAGATGGCGCCGCGATCCGGCGGCGCCGTCGCTGCTCGGCTTGCGACAAGCGCTTTACGACGTACGAGCGGGTCGAGCTGTCCCTGCCGTTCGTCGTGAAGAAGGACGGCAGCCGCACGGAATTCGACCGTCGCAAGATCGTCGCCAGCATGCAACTCGCGCTGCGCAAGCGGCCGGTTGCTGCCGACGCGATCGACGCGGCGGTCGCCCGCATCGAATATCAACTGCTCGCGACAGGCGAGCGCGAAGTGCGTAGCGAGAAGCTCGGCGAACTCGTGATGAACGAGTTGCGCGGCCTCGATACGATCGCTTATGTCCGCTTCGCATCGGTGTATCGCCGGTTCGAGGACGTTTCCGAATTTGCCGACGTGATCGAAGAGTTCCGTCGCGCCTCTCCCGCCAAGTCTCCGCGTAAGCGCTGACGCGCTGCGTCCGTTCATCGTCTTCTCCGTTGGGTCAGTTCGCGCCGATTGTGTCGGTCGCGATCGCATGCCGCCAGTCGGCCATTCGGCAAATGGTGCGCGTTCGCACGCGCCGCTACAGTCGTCGCATCACCTTGGCGAAGGACGGCTGCGATGGGACTACACGCTCAACCCCTGAAAAACATGTTGCGACGCTCGGGCGGGTTCACGCTCGTCGAGCTGATGGTTGCCATCTCGCTGGCGGCCGGGATCGCGCTCTATGCGGCGCCCGCGTTCGACCAGTGGCGCATGCGCGAACGCGTGGATGCACGGTCGCGTGCATTGCTCGGTGCGCTGTCGTTTGCACGTACCGAGGCGACGCGTCTCGGCGTGCGCGTCACGCTGTGCCGCGCCGGGAACGCCGGCACCTGTCTGCGCGTCGGCGAGCGGTGCGCTCCGGCCGAATGGTCGTGCGACTGGATCGTCAGCGGGCAAGTCGACGGGCAGTCACGCGTGCTGCGGCGCTATCCGCGCGATGTCGAAGTGGCCGTCGCGGGTGCCGCGCACGATCTCGCGTTCGCACCGCCGGTCGGTCAGGCAATCGGTGGCATCCGCCGTTTCGAATTGCGTCCGCGACGCGATGTGCCGGGGGCTGACGACGCGCATGCATCGCGTTGTGTGCGGATCGCGGCAGGCGGGCGGGCGCGGATTGTCGCCGGCCGCTGCGACGCGGCGTGAGTGCCATGCGCAACGCAATGCGCGGTACGTCGCTGATCGAAGCGATGCTGGCCATCGCGCTACTCGCGACCGTGATGCTGGTCGTGGCGGGCAGTCAGCTTGCGATGGCGCGTGCGCAACGCGCGACGATCTGGCGTGAACGCGCGCTGTGGCTGGCCGATGCGCGTATCGAGCGCTTGCACGTCGCCGCGGAGGCCGACGATGGCCTCGCGGCGCGGGTCGCAGCGTCGCTGCCCGGCGGCGCGATGACGAAAGACGACGGGCCGGATGGCGTCCGCTACACGATTGTCGGCTGGCGCGGCGGCAAGGCGGCTACCGGGGCGCGATGCGAAGCGGCGGGCAGGTCGACGCAGCCGCCGTCGTGTGTCCGGATTCCGTATCGGGAGGCTGACGCCAATGAACGCTGATCGCCGCATGCGCGCGCATACGCTGCTTGAAGTGTTGATTGCGATGGCCGTCGGTCTGCTCGTGCTCGCGGCGGCCGGTGCGCTGTACCACGCGCAGCGCGTCGCACAGCGGCGCGCGGACGACGGGTTCCGGATGCGCGATGCTGCCGGCACCGCACTGATGCTGATCGGCCAGCAGATCCAGATGGCCGGATTCCGGCCGCTCGATGTGGAAGACGTGTCGTCGTTGCCACCCGTGTTCGGCTGTTCGATGGCACGTGTGAGAGGAGAGGGCGCGCAGGTACGGTGCGAGCCCGTGCGCGCTGCGTCGGACGCTTTGCTGATCCGGTATGTCGGCGATGCCGTGTCGACGTGGCTCACCGTTAGTGGCCAGGTGTCGGATTGCCTCGGGCAGGGCGTCGGCGTGTCCGGTGAACGTGCGCTGGTGGAGAACCGCTTCGATGTGCACACCAGCCCGTCGACGGGCGAGCCTGAACTGTATTGCGAAGGAAACGGCCGTCCGGGTACGCCGCAGCCGGTCGTGTCGGGAATCGATCAGTTGCGGGTGCGCTATCTTCGCAGCGGCGGCACGCAGTTCGTCGATGCCGATGCATTGCGCGGCGACGACTGGCGCGATGTCGTGGCCGTGCACGTCTGCGTGCGGGCGCGCGGCGAACCGGCGGGCGAGCCCGTGCGGCACGTCGACTGCGACGGCCGCCCAGTCGTTGGGCAAGACGGCCGCGCGCGTCTGACGCTCGATCGCATCGTCGCTTTGAGGAATGCTGCGCACGCATCCGACGATACGTCGCGTGATGCCTCGGATGAACGCGGGGTGCGGCGATGAACGGAGCGGAGCAGTACGCGCGGGGGAGGTCGCGACGCGTCGCGGTACGCAATACGCACGAGCGTATCGCGACAAACGGCCACGTGCCGTGGCTCGCTGCAGGTGCGGCAACCTCGACAACGGGCCAGCGAGCGCCGCACATTCGCTCACGGTCAGCCAGCCGTGATCGGCGTCGCGAAGCGGGCCTTGCATTGCCCGCGGTGATCGCAGTTGGCGCAGCGGTCGCGGCGCTGACCGGCACGTGGTTCGAAGCCGCACTGACGGAATCGCGCCGCACGCGCGCGTTGTCCGATCGGCTGGTCGCGTTCCACGCGGCCGATGCCGCACTTGCCGCGTGCACCGCGCGATTGCGCCAGGGTTCGGCGCCGTACATGAGCGAAGGCGAGTCGCACGCGGAGCCCGACGCGTGGCGGCGCACGCCGGCGCTAGCGGTCGCCGAAGCGTTCGCGCCGTTTGCCGGATGGCCGATGGCTGCGCAACCGCCGCGATGCCTGATCGAAGCGTGGCGCGGAGTAGGGCCGGCCGGCGGCCGCGCTTACGTCGTCACCGCGCGTGGCGTGGGTGCGCATGCATCGAGCGCCGTCTGGCTGCAGCATCAGGTCGCGATCCGCGACGGACATATCGTCGCCCTGCACTGGCGTCGCATCGCGACGGTGCTTCGATGATCTGTCGCACGTTCGTGTACCGCTCGGCGGGATTCACGTTGATCGAACTGATGATCGTGCTCGCGATTGTCGCGGTGCTGGCCGGATGGGGCATCCCGTCGTATCGCGAGCATGTCGTGCGCGTTCATCGCGCGTCGGCGGTCGCTGCGTTGTACCGGGCGGCCCAATATCTCGAAACACTGGACGGTGTGCCGCCTTCGGCATTGCCGATGGCGCTCACGCAAGCGCCGCCGGACGGGCGCGCGGTCTATCGATTGGCGCTCAGGCGGCCGGACGGCGACGATTCGCCGATAAGTTATGCACTGGAGGCAATCCCGCTCGACACGGGCTCGATGCACGACGATGCGTGCGGTGCATTCACGCTGCGTTCGGACGGGACGAAAGGCAATGTGCGGAGTGATGGAGGCGACGGACAGGTCGCGGCGTGCTGGGGGGCGCGTTGAGTTCGGCGGAAAGGCGCGCCACGGCGCTTGGCCGTGCGCGCAGGATGCTGGCGGTCAGTCGTCGTGTGTGTCGAGCCCGCGCTCGTCGCGGGACTCCTTCCAGATCCGGTAGATCTCCCATGCAGCAAAACCGAGGGTGCCCCACTTCAGCGCGGGCCCTGCGCTCGCGCGCAGCAGCGAGCGAACGGGTTTGGCGAGCACGAGCGATGCGAGCGAGCTCAGCATCGGATACTGGTTGACGAGCTGGCCGAGGCTCGCGTTCAGGTTCTTGGCAGACTGGCTGAACTTGTTGCTGGACAGGCCGGGGACGAACACCTTGAGCCAGCTGAAGCGCGTGACGGCCTGGCGCATTTCGCCGGCGGCCTCCGCGAGTTCGAGCCGCTCGACTTCGGATCGCAGGATCAGCAGTTCCTTGCGGAGCGCGCGATGCTGCGACGCGCTCCAGTTCGATCGCGACGAATGGGAGCGGGGTGAATTGCCCGTGACGTTCTGGCTCATGGCGCGTCGGCGAAGTAGGTGGGAGGGGTGAGCGCGACTGCGTTCACGGCTTGCCGCGGAACAGTTCGCGGTCTTTCTCGAGTTCGGCGAGTGTCGCCTCGAATACGGTCGGCGCATCGCGCAGGCCCGAACGGGCCTTCAGTGCGCAGGCGATCCCGCCCGCGGCATACAGCGCGGTGATCGCCGCGAGCGACTGCCAGCGATAGGTATCCCAGAACGCGATCGCGACGAGTACGGTCAGGCTGATGAGTGCCATCGTCGCGAGCATCATCGCGGCGAGCCCGAGGAACAGCACGCCCATCAGGCGCTCCTTCTCCTCGGCAAGCTCGATGCCCACCAGTTCTAGGCGCGTTTGCAGCAGTCCGATCGCGGAGCCGACGAGGCGGCGCAGCGGTCCTTGGCCGGACGGCTGCGAGGTGGTGTCTGTCGTCATGGGTGAGGTGCGTGCGCGTGCAGTGTGCAGCTAGGACAAAGCCGGCCGGCGGAAACTGCCGGCTGGCTTCGACGCCCGCAGGCCGCACAACGCGGCCAACGGGACGAAACGGCGCAGAGCGCGTTACTTGCGGTTGATCAGCAGGCCGATCAGCACGCCGACGCCGGCGGCGACGCCGATCGACGTCCACGGATGCTCGTGCACGTAATCGTCGGTCGCGCGTGCAGCCTTCTTGCCTTTCTCGACCACTACGACCTGGACGTCGGCTGCCTTTTCCTTGGCCTGCTTCAGGCGCGACATGGCTTTCTCGCGCAGCTCGGCCGCACGGTCGCCCGTGCTGCTCGCAGCTTGCTTGAGCAGGTCTTCGGCGTCCGAGAGAACGGTTTTGATATCCGACATCAGTTTCTCCTTGTTGATTTCCGACATTGCAACTCCCTTCGTGCTGTCATGCTGCAGGTTCACATCGTAGCGAAACGCCTGCCTGCTGGCGAGCCGGGAAGACACACGACGGCAGTGCAAGACCGCATGGTAAACGACTTGTAATCATCAACAGAGCGCCAAACGGGGTGAAAAGTTTCCCGCGTGGCCGCCTGTCCGGCGCCGACACCGGGCAAAAATGACAAAAAAGTATGAATATCAAACGGAATAATCGTTCGCATGCCCCATTGCTTCCCGTAAGCTGACAGACTTTCCCGCGCCGACCCGGGCGCGGTTTCAACCAGCATCGTTCGAGGAGGGAACATCATGAGTCTGCGTCTTGGCGACATCGCACCGGATTTCGAGCAGGAATCGAGCCTGGGCCCGATCAAGTTTCACGAGTGGCTGGGCGACGGCTGGGGTGTCCTGTTCTCCCATCCGGCCGACTACACGCCGGTGTGCACGACCGAACTCGGGCTGACCTCGAAGCTGAAGGGCGAATTCGAGAAGCGCAACGTAAAAGTGATCGCGCTGTCGGTCGACGGTGTCGAGTCGCACAAGGGCTGGATCAACGACATCAACGAAACGCAGTCGACGGTCGTCGGCTTCCCGATCATCGCCGATGCGGACCGCAAGGTTTCGCAGCTGTACGACATGATCCACCCGAACGCGAACGAAACGCTGACGGTGCGTTCGCTGTTCGTGATCGACCCGAACAAGAAGGTGCGGCTCACCATCACGTACCCGGCCAGCACGGGGCGCAACTTCGACGAAGTGCTGCGCGTGATCGACTCGCTGCAGCTGACCGACAACTACAAGGTCGCGACGCCCGGCAACTGGAAGGATGGTGACGACGTCGTGATCGTGCCGTCGCTGCAGGATCCGGAAGAGCTGAAGAAGCGCTTCCCGAAGGGTTTCAATGCGGTGCGTCCGTATCTGCGCCTCACGCCGCAGCCGAACAAGTAAGCATCGGCTGCACATGAACGCGAAACCGGGCCGGCGGCCCGGCGCGCGGATCAGATGAAAAACGGCCCGCCCGGCAGTCATGCCGGGCGGGCCGTGTCTTTTGCGCGAGCGCGGCGCCGCGTGGCTGCTGCGCTCGCCGCATCCGGACGATCAGAAGAAGGCCTGGATGCCCGTCTGCGCGCGGCCGAGGATCAGCGCGTGGATGTCGTGCGTGCCTTCGTACGTGTTGACCACCTCGAGGTTCACGAGGTGGCGCGCGACGCCGAATTCGTCGGAGATACCGTTGCCGCCGAGCATGTCGCGCGCGAGCCGGGCGATGTCGAGCGCCTTGCCGCACGAGTTGCGCTTCATGATCGACGTGATCTCGACGGCCGCCGTGCCTTCGTCCTTCATGCGGCCGAGACGCAGCACGCCTTGCAGGCCGAGCGTGATTTCGGTCTGCATGTCGGCGAGCTTTTTCTGGATCAGCTGATTCGCGGCGAGCGGCCGGCCGAACTGCTGGCGGTCGAGTACGTACTGGCGCGCGGTGTGCCAGCAGGACTCGGCGGCGCCGAGTGCGCCCCACGCGATCCCGTAGCGCGCCGAGTTCAGGCACGTGAACGGGCCGCGCAGGCCGCTCACGTTCGGCATCAGGTTCTCTTCCGGTACGAACACTTCGTCGAGGACGATCTCGCCGGTGATCGATGCGCGCAGCCCGACCTTGCCGTGGATCGCCGGTGCCGACAGGCCCTTCCAGCCTTTCTCGAGGATGAAGCCGCGGATCGCGTCCTTGCCGTTCTCTTCGAGCTTCGCCCACACGACGAACACGTCGGCGATCGGCGAATTCGTGATCCACATCTTCGCGCCGGACAGCGAGTAGCCGCCGGGCACTTTCTTTGCGCGGGTGACCATGCTGCCCGGATCGGAGCCGTGGTTCGGCTCGGTCAGCCCGAAGCAGCCGATCCATTCACCGGTGGCGAGCTTCGGCAGGTATTTCTGCTTCTGCGCGTCGGAGCCGAATTCGTAGATCGGGACCATCACGAGCGACGACTGCACGGACATCATCGACCGGTAGCCCGAGTCGACGCGCTCGACTTCGCGGGCGATCAGGCCGTAGCTCACGTAATTGAGGCCGGGGCCGCCGTATTCCTCGGGAATCGTCGGGCCGAGCAGGCCGACTTCGCCCATCTCGCGGAAGATTTCGGCGTCGGTGCGCTCGTGGCGGAACGCTTCGGTCACGCGCGGCGCGAGCTTGTCCTGCGCGTACGCTTGCGCGGCATCGCGCACCATCCGCTCTTCTTCGGTCAGTTGCTGGTTGAGCAGCAGCGGATCGTCCCAATGAAAAGTTGCAGCACTCATCGTCTCATCTCCTGTCGACCCGAGTTAGCGCTTCAGCGCTTACTCGGGTCCCATGCTTTGCGGTCGACCCGAGTTGGGCACTTCAGCGCTTTCCCGGGCCCCATGCTTTGCGGTCGGTCCCTGATTCAGCCGGGTTTGTTGCCTGAGAGTTTGCTTGACGGAAGTTCCGCTGTGCGGAACAATGTTTTGCAAATCGAACCCAGTGTAGCACCAGATGACACTTTCAACCATCGACGAAACCACGATCGACGAACGCAAGTTCGTCGTCGCGCTCGCGCGCGGGCTCGACCTGCTGCGCGCATTCCGGCCCGGCGAGACGATGCTCGGCAACCGCGACTTCGCGGAGCGCACGGGGCTGCCGAAGGCAACCGTGAACCGGCTCGCCTACACGCTGACCGTGCTCGGCTACCTCCGCTACGACGAGACGCTCGGAAAGTATGCGCTCGACGCCGGCGTGCTGTCCCTCGGCTACGCGCTGCTGTCGGGCTCGGGGACGATCGACCTCGCGCGGCCGCACATGCAGGCGCTCGCACGCGACATCGGCGCGGCCGTGTCGCTCGGCTGCCGCGACGGGCTCGACATGATCTATCTGGAGACGATCCGCAGCGAGACCGCGCTGACGCTCGGGCTTGCGCCCGGCTCGCGGCTGTCGATGCTGACGAGCTCGATGGGGCGCGCGTACCTGGCCGTGCAACCGGAGGACGTGCGCCGCGCGCTCTACGCGGAACTGCATCGCGCGGCCGGCGGCGCGGCCGACGCCGATGCGCTCGTCGCCGCCGCGCAGCAGGCGGTGGCCGAGTTCTCGTCGGGCGGGTGCTGTTATTCGTTCCGCGCGTGGCACATGGACGTCAACGCGGCGGCCGTACCGTTTCGCGAGCCACGCGAAGGGCGCTGGCTGATCCTGAGCTGCAGCGGCCCCGCATCGTCGATGGACGAGGACGTGTTCCGTACGCAGGTCGGGCCGAAGCTGAAGGCGCTTGCACAGCGGCTCGGGCAGACGGCTTGAGCAAGGAACGCGAGCGGTAGCGGTGCCGTCGCCGGCACCGGCGATAACGCACGAGAGCGACACCACCGCCGCCGGTTGTGCCGCGGGCGAACCGCGCGCATGATCGTTCGCCAGCTCACCGACGAAGAGGGTTGCCATGTCTCACGCAGAACCGATGGAAGGCGGATGCGCATGTGGCGCGATTCGATACCGGATCGCCCATGTTCCGACCGACGCCGGTTTTTGCCACTGCCGGCTCTGCCAGCGCACGACCGGCGCGGCGGTCGTCGCGTCGGCATCGGTGCCGATCGACGCGTTCGAATACCTGCAAGGAGAGCCGACGGTCTATGCGTCGAGCGCGTGGGGCGAGCGGCGCTTCTGCGGCCGTTGCGGCGCACAGCTCGAATACCGGCAAATCGATGCACCCAAGACGGTCGAGATCAATTCCGCGACGCTCGACGAGCCGTCACGGCTGCGTCCGGCCTGGCATGTCTGGTATGGGGATCGCTTCCCGGGCATCGAGATCGGCGACCACCTGCCCAAGTACGACGATGGCGGAAGGGCGTAAGCGGTAGGTAATCGCCGACACCGACTGTGCCGGCAACGAGGCGCGTACGCTCCCGCGAAGCCGGTCTTTCCATGGGGCCGGCAACCACCCGCCGGACATCGGGCGACGGGCCAAGCCAGGCGGCCCGATCCCCCGTCACATCACTGGTATTCCACATTCGGCACACGGCGCCACGCGTGTGCGGACGATCTCATCCACTCAGGCTCAGGCCGTCACGACCTTCGCAAACACGGGCCCCTGCATGAACCGGACGTCGTACTGGCGCAGCAGCTCGCACTGCGTTTCGTCGACGACGCCGTCGAAGATCAGCGGAATCCGCACGCGCTGCGCATAGGCGACGAGCGCCTTGACCATCCCGTCGCGCAACGCGATACCCGCATCCATCTTGATGTAGTCCGGGCGCGCCATCTCCGATTCGACCGCGAGGATGCGGCCCGGGTCGGGCAGCTTGTCCGCGACCTTGAAGCCGTGATGCTGGTAGCTGCGCGTCAGGTAGCCGAGGAAGGTCTTGTGCGCGACCGCGACCGCCGGCAGCTCGATCACGATCCGCTCGGTCGGCAGCCCGAAGCGCTGCAGCACCGACGAGAAATGCTTGCCGTGGTCGTACTTCACGCTCTTCAGCAGCCGTTCGTGCACGCGCAGGAACAGCAGCCCGTGGCGCTGTGCGCCAAAGAAATTGATCGCATGCAGCGCGCGCGACAGACGGTCGATCGCGACGAGCGTCTGGTCGTCGACGGCCGAGTCGACCGGATCGTGCGGCGCGCCCGTCACCAACGTGACGGCCTGGAAGCCGAGCTCGTCGCCGTAGCGCTCGATCGCGTCGGCGAACGACGTCGATTGCGGCGCGCCGGGCATCGTCACGTCGTAGATCGGTTCGTAGGCGCTGCCGAGCGTGCGCTCGGGCAGGGTCGCGCTTGCGGTGCCGCCATCGGCGAGCGCGAGGTGATCCCGTAGATACGGCAGTTGCCCGGCACGGGCGACCAGCTCGGGAATGGTGGGCGGAATCATCGGCGTAAGAAGGAAAAACGGCGGCCGAACGGGCCGCCTCGTAGCTTGATATTAGCAGCGCCGGCCAAGCTCGGCTTGGCGTTTCGTTCATATGGTTATCCCGTCGTCGACGCTTCGCCTAGGGTTTACGTTGATTTCACTATTCGTAATTGGTTTTACTATTCGTAAATCCAAGATTTGTCGCCGATCAAGAAATGCGGCATGCGGGCGCCGCGAGACGGCGCCGTTACGAATCAACAGGAAGCAAGGAGCGAGACGTGGCGGTTGACAGGAATTGCACGCGGGAGAGCGGCGCGGCACGCCGGCAGGTGACGGGCGGGATGACGGGCGTGCCGACGAGCGCCCGGCAGGGTTGAGGAGCGGATGGCGACCATGAACATCGATTACCAGACGCTGAAGTTCGAATACCGTCCGCGTACGCAGGACACGACCGTGCACCCGGTGATCGTCGTCGGCGCGGGCCCGGTGGGCCTTGCGGCCGCGATCGACCTCGCGCAGCAGGGCGTGCCCGTCGTGCTGCTCGACGACGACGACACGCTGTCGACCGGCTCGCGCGCGATCTGCTTCGCGAAGCGCACGCTCGAGATCTTCGACCGGCTCGGCTGCGGCGAGCGCTTCGTCGACAAGGGCGTGAGCTGGCACGTCGGCAAGGTGTTCCTGCAGGACGAGCAGCTGTACGCGTTCGACCTGCTGCCCGAGGAAGGGCACGCGCGCCCCGCGTTCATCAACCTGCAGCAGTACTACGTCGAAGGCTACCTGGCCGACCGCGCGTTCGAGCTGCCGAACATCGACATCCGCTGGAAGCACAAGGTGACGGGTATCGACCAGTCGGCCGAACACGCGGTGCTGACGATCGAGACGCCGGAAGGCGTCGCGACGCTGCGCGCGCAGTACGTGATTGCGGCCGACGGCTCGCGCAGCCCGATGCGCACGATGATGGGCCTCGAAAGCCACGGCCGCACGTTCAAGGACCGCTTCCTGATCGCCGACGTGAAGATGAAGGCGGAGTTTCCGACCGAACGCTGGTTCTGGTTCGACCCGCCGTTTCACCCGAATCAGTCCGTGCTGCTGCATCGCCAGCCCGACAACGTGTGGCGCATCGACTTCCAGCTCGGCTGGGATGCCGACCCCGTCGCCGAGAAGCAGCCGGAGCGCGTGATCCCGCGCGTGCGCGCGCTGCTCGGGCCGGACGTCGAGTTCGAACTCGAATGGGTGAGCGTCTATACGTTCCGTTGCCAACGGATGGAGTCGTTCCGTCACGGCCGCGTGCTGTTCGCGGGCGACTCCGCGCACGGCGTGTCGCCGTTCGGCGCGCGCGGCGCGAACAGTGGCGTGCAGGATGCCGACAACCTCGCATGGAAGCTGAAGCTCGTGCTCGACGGCGGTTCCGCCGACAGCCTGCTCGATACCTATGCGAGCGAGCGCGAGTTCGCTGCCGACGAGAACATCCGCAATTCGACGCGCTCGACCGACTTCATCACGCCGAAGAGTCCGGTGTCGCGCGTGTTCCGCGACGCGACGCTGAAGCTTGCGCGCGATTGCGAGTTCGCGCGCAAGCTCGTGAACAGCGGCCGCCTGTCGGTGCCGGCGGTGCTGGCCGATTCGCCGCTGAACACGCCGGACCGCAACGGCGACGCGTTCGCGGGTGCGATGCGCCCGGGGGCTCGGAAGAGCGCCGTGTGGGAAAAGGGGGGGGGCGAGG
>NZ_JAAGPG010000746.1:0-3184 GCF_017104665.1 Burkholderia sp. Se-20378
CGCGACGCCCGCGACGACGGGCGGCGCCAATGTCGCGGCGGAGGCGACTGCGCCGCCGCCGGCAGTGGCGGCGCAATGACGATCGACGATTCGGGCCGGCCGCCCGGCGGCCGGCATTTGACGGGAACACGCATGGTGCGCATGGTTCGTTGGATCGCTTGCTGGTGCCTGGCCTGCATCGTTGCGTCCGGGAGCGCGTTCGCGCAGGGCGCACGCGCGCCGGACGCGGGCGCGGCGCTGTCGATCGCGACCGGCAAGGGGGAACTGCTGTCGCTGCCCGAGCCCGCGACCGCGATGTTCGTCGCCGATCCGGCCATCGCGGACATCCAGGTGCCGTCGCCGCGCACCGTGTTCGTGTTCGGCAAGAAGGCGGGCACGACCACGCTGATTGCACTCGGCGCGAACCATCGCCCGATCCTGCGCAAGACGGTGATCGTGCAGGTCGACACGGCGTCGCTGCAGGGCGTGCTCGACAGCCGCTTTCCGCAGCTGAAGCTGTCGGTGTCCGGTGCGCCGGGCTCGTTGATGGTGTCGGGCAAGGTGCCGAGCGCGGCCGACGCGGACGCCGTGATGCAGTCGCTCACACCGTATCTGCACGACAAGGAAAAGATCGTGAACCGGCTCACGCTGTCGCGCCCGATCCAGGTGAACCTGCGCGTGCGGGTGACCGAGGTGAGCCGCAACATCACGCAGCAGCTCGGCATCAACTGGAGCTCGCTGGGCGGCGCCGGCAACTTCGTCGGCGGGCTGTTCAACGGGCGCACGCTGTTCGATCCGACGAACGGCCTGTTCAACCTGTCGCCGACGGGCGCCTTCTCGGTGCTCGGCGGATTCCGCGCGGGGCGCTGGTCGATCGACGTCGTGCTCGACGCGCTCGACCAGGAAGGCCTGATCACGATGCTCGCCGAACCGAACCTCACCGCGATGTCCGGCGAGACCGCGAGCTTCCTCGCGGGCGGCGAGATTCCGATTCCCGTCGCGCAGGCCGGTTCGTCGACCGGCGCGATCACGGTCGAGTTCAAGCCGTTCGGCGTGTCGCTCGACTTTACGCCGACCGTGCTCGCCGACAACCGGATCAGCCTGAAGGTGCGGCCGGAAGTGAGCGAGGTCGATACGAACAACAGCGTGACGACCGGCGGCGTGAAGGTGCCGGGGCTCACGGTGCGGCGCGTCGACACGACGGTCGAGCTGTCGAGCGGGCAGAGCTTCGCGATCGGCGGGCTGCTGCAGAGCCAGACGGCCGACACCGTGTCGCAGATTCCGGGGCTCGGCCGGCTGCCGATCATCGGCCGGCTGTTTTCGTCGAAGAACTTCCAGGACAACAAGACCGAGGTGGTCGTGATCGTCACGCCGTACATCGTGCAGCCGACCGGGCCCGGCCAGCTCGAGCAGGCGATCGACACCGTCGCGCGGCCGAGCAGCGACCTCGAATTCGCGGTGCAGCGCAACCTGGGGCTCGACCTGCTGTCGGGCGACACGCCGCGCCTCGTCGGCGCCGCGGGCTTCGTGTACTGAACCGGAGGAGCGCGCATGCGAACCCGATCGACCGTTGCCGTACTGCTGGCGCTGATGTTGGCGGGCTGCCTGTCGGCGCCGCCGCCGGTCAACCTGCCCGACGCGCGGTCGATCGGCTTCGACGGCGCGCACGCGGTGGCGCCCGATTGCGCGAAGCTGATGCAGCCGTCGCATCTCGTCGACGCGGGATTTGCGCGGCCCGGCGTGCCGTTCGGCTGCGCGACCTACTCGAACCTCGCGGCGATGCTCGCGCGGCCGGAGGATCTCGTCGCGCCCGTGCCATACGGCGGCGCGGACGCGCAGACCGCGGCCGACGCGGTGCGTCGCTACGTCGAGGATCGCGTGAAGCAGCCGACGCCAGGCAAGACGCTGACGACCGGCTCGCCCAGCCATTGACCGGACCCGGATGCCATCACGATGCCGCCCATGAACCTCCTCGACCGTCAGCACACCCGGCGCGCCGCGTCCGCGGGCGCGGTCGATCTCGTTGCGGTCGTCTCCGATTCGGGCAGCGAGGACGTGATACGCCGCGTCACGCAGGAGCTGTCGATCGCGCGCACCCACCTGCAGCCGGGCACCTGCGACGATGCGATCCGGCTGCTGCAGCAGTACGAGCGTTCGCCGCGCCAGCTCGTCATCGACGTGTCGGATTCGGTGCTGCCGGTATCGGACCTGATGCGGCTCGCCGACGTGTGCGATCCGTCGGTGCGCGTCATCGCGATCGGCACGCAGAATGACGTCGGGCTGTTTCGCAACCTGCTCGGCATCGGCGTGCAGGACTACATCGTCAAGCCGCTGACGGTCGAGTTGATGCGGCGTGCGCTGACCGCGACGGAATCGGTCGTGCAGGCGCGCACCGGCAAGGTCGTCAGCTTCGTCGGCGCGCGCGGCGGCGTCGGCGCGACCACGATCACGGTGAGCCTCGCGCGTTTCCTGGCGAGCGAGAAGCGCCGCCGCGTGGCCTACGTCGACCTGAACCTGCACGGCGGCGGCGCGAACTCGATGTTCGGGCTGTCCAGCAACAACGGGCTGATCGAATTGCTGAACATGGGGCAGCGTCCCGACGACGCGTTGTTCGAGCGCATGTTCGTCACGAAGGGCGACCGGTTGCACGTGCTGTCCGCCGAGCTGGCTTATGGCGCCGACGCCCCGTTGAGCGACCAGGCCGTCGCGCGCCTGGTCGACATGCTGAAGGACCGTTTCCACTACGTGCTGTTCGACGTCGGCAGTGGCGCCGGCCCGCTGCTCGAGGACGCGCTCGTGGCGTCCGATCTCGTCCACGTCGTGGTCGACCGCTCGGTGCACGCCGCGTACGAAGCCGCGCGGCTCGTGCGCTTCGTGCGGGAACTGCCCGGCGAGCGGCTGCTGTCGATGGTGCTGAACAATCCGCTCGCGCCGGTCGCGGGCCGCGGCGAGCCGGTCGATTTCGAGGAGGCGTTCGGCGGCGCGAAGCTGCACGAGCTGCCGCACGAGCCGCAGACGCTCGCGGTGGCCGAGAACCTCGGCGAGCCGATCGAAGGCGCGAAGCGGAACGGCTTCCTGGACCAGATCCGGCAGCTCGCGAACGGCATCACCGGCGAGCCGATGGTCGTCGCCGAGCCGTGGTATGCGCGGCTCGTCAAGTGGAGGAAGGGAACGTGACGTTCGGCACCCGCAACCGGCCGCCGGC
>NZ_JAAGPG010000747.1:0-3349 GCF_017104665.1 Burkholderia sp. Se-20378
CGGTCCTCGACCTCCACGTCGATCACCCCCACTGGACGCACCACTCCGACACCGATCCCGATCCTCAAGCTCTCGGCCTCACCAGTCACCATCTCGCCTACGTCATCTATACCTCCGGCTCTACCGGCACCCCCAAGGGCGTGCAGAACGAACACGATGCACTGATCAACCGCCTGACCTGGATGCAGTCCGCCTATCGTCTGGACACCCGGGATGTCGTGCTGCAGAAGACGCCATTCAGCTTCGACGTGTCGGTCTGGGAATTCTTCTGGCCGCTGGCCAACGGCGCCACGCTTGTGATGGCCGCGCCCGGCGCACACCGTGACGCCGACTATCTGACCGAAGCCATCGCGCAGTACGCGGTCACCACTCTGCACTTCGTGCCGTCGATGCTCGGCGGCTTCCTCGAAGCACCCGACCTCGCGCGCTGCACAACGCTCTCGCGCATCATCTGCAGCGGCGAGGCGTTGCCGGTGGCCACTGCGCAGCTCTGCCTGGAGCGGTTGCCCCATGCGCAGTTACACAACCTGTATGGTCCGACCGAAGCCGCCATCGACGTGACGGCTTTTACGTGTCCGGCCGATTTCGACGCGCAATCCGTGCCGATCGGCAAGCCGATCGCCAACACGCGGATCTACCTGCTCGATAGTTACGGCCAGCCGGTCCCGCTAGGCGCAGTTGGTGAGATCTACATCGGCGGTGCCGGTGTCGCGCGCGGCTACCTTAACCGTCCCGAGCTCACCGCCGAGCGCTTCCTCGCCGATCCGTTCGTGGCCGATCCTCTCGCCCGCATGTACAAGACCGGGGATCTGGCCCGCTACCTTCCCGACGGTAACCTGGTCTTCCTGGGGCGTAACGATCATCAGGTCAAGCTTCGCGGCTTCCGCATCGAGTTGGGTGAGATCGAGGCACGTCTGGCCGAACACCCGGCCGTACGTGAGGCGGTGGTTCTCGCCCGCGAAGATGTCCCCGGGGATAAGCGCCTGGTCGCCTATGTCCTCCGGGCGCACGACGAGAACGTTCCCGACACGGAAGACCTGGCCACGGCCCTGCGCACGCATCTGAGCGCGCGCCTGCCCGACTACATGGTCCCGGCCGCCTTCGTCACCCTGGACAGCCTTCCACTCACCCCCAACGGCAAGCTCGATCGCCGAGCCCTCCCGGCTCCGGACGGGGAGGCCTTTGCGCGTCATGCCTACGAGGCGCCCCAGGGGGAGATCGAGACCACGCTGGCTCAGCTGTGGTCCGAGCTGCTCGGCGTCGACCGTGTCGGTCGCCACGATCACTTCTTCACCCTCGGCGGTCACTCCCTGCTTGCCGTGCGCTTGCTCAGCCGTCTCGGCCAGCGCTTTGCGATCGAGCTCTCTCTCGCCACGCTGTTTGCCCAACCCACCTTGCGTGGATTGGCCGATACCCTTGCTGTACGCCTGGCACATGACGGCCCTTCGGCGTTACCGCCCATCGTCCCCGTATCCCGCGAAGGAACCTTGCCGCTCTCCTTTGCCCAGCAGCGCCTGTGGTTCCTCGCCCAGCTCGATGAACGACTCAGTGCTTCCTATCACATCCCGCTGGCCTTGCGCCTGCACGGACCACTGGATGCCACCGCGCTGCGCCGCAGCCTCGATCACCTGTTTGCCCGTCACGAAGGTCTGCGCACGATCTTCGTTAACCCTGAGGGCCAACCGCAGGTCCGGTTGCTGCCCGCGCAGGCGGGCCTGCCGGTGGTCGAACAGGACCTGCGCACGGTCGCAGACGTCCAGACGGCTCTCGAAGGCATAGTCTCTGAAGAAACGCATGCCCCCTTCGACCTCACCACCGGTCCGCTGATCCGGGCCCGTCTGATCCGCCTGGCCGACGCGCTCCATGTCTTCCTGCTCACTCAGCATCACATCGTCTCCGATGGCTGGTCCATGGGCGTGCTCGTCCACGAACTCAGTGCGCTTTATACCGCCTTTAGCCAGGGTCGACCCGATCCGCTGCCCGCGCTGGCCATCCAGTACCCCGACTATGCCGCCTGGCAGCGCCAATGGCTGGCCGGTGAACGGCTTCAGACCCAGGTGGACTATTGGCAGTCCACTCTGGCCGATGCCCCGGTCCTCCTCGCCCTCCCCACCGATCGCCCCCGGCCGGCGCAACAGTCCTTCGACGGCGCCTTCCTGCCGCTGCAGATCGATGCCGCGTTGACCGCGGGACTCAAGCGCCTGAGTCAGCAGCACGGCACGACGTTGTTCATGACGCTTATGGCCGCCTGGGCCACGGTCCTGGCCCGTCTCTCCGGCCAGGATGATCTGGTCATCGGCACCCCTAGTGCCAACCGCGGACAACGCGAGATCGAGCCGCTAATCGGCTTCTTCGTCAATACCCTGGCCCTACGTCTGGATCTGTCCGGACAACCCAGCGTCGCCGAACTGCTTGCCCGGGTACGTCAGGCGGCGCTGGACGCCCAAACCTACCAGGATCTGCCCTTCGAGCAGGTGGTGGAGATCGTCCAGCCTCCCCGGCGACTCGATCACACTCCGCTGTTCCAAGTGATGTTCGCCTGGCAAAACAACGACCCCGGCACCTTGGTACTGCCACAGCTCCAGGTCGAGTCGGAGCCGATGAAGTGGAATACGGTCAAATTCGATCTGGAACTGAGTTTGGGCGAATACGGCGATACGATCGTCGGCGGCCTCGGCTATGCCACCGCCCTGTTCGATCCGGCCACCCTCGAGCGTCACCGCGGCTACCTGATCACCGTGCTGCAGACCATGGTGGCCGATGCCGGGCAGGCGATCGCGCGGATCGATCTGCTCGACGCCGACGAACGCACATTGCTGCTGGACACCTGGAACCGGACCGAGGCCCCGTATCCCGCCGACCGGTGCATCCATCAGTTGTTCGAGGACCAGGTCCGGCGCGCTCCGGAGGCCACCGCGCTGGTCTTTGAGGACGAGACACTTTCCTACGCGCAGTTGAATGCCCAAGCCAACCGCCTGGCCCATCATCTGATCGCTCTCGGTGTTCGACCGGACGATCGGGTCGCCATCTGTCTGGAGCGCAGTCCGGCCATGGTCGTCGGTCTGCTTGCCATCCTCAAGGCCGGCGCTGCCTATGTCCCCCTTGATCCGGCGTATCCCTCGGCACGCCTTACCCAGACGCTCGGCGACGCGGCCCCTGCCATCGTGCTCTGCGATGCTGTCGGACGCGAGGCGCTCGGCAATGAAGCCCTTTTGTCATTGACGGTCCTCGACCTCCACGTCGATCACCCCCACTGGACGCACCACTCCGACACCGATCCCGATCCTCAAGCTCTCGGCCTCACCAGTCACCATCTCGCCTACGTCATCTATACCTCCGGCTCTACCGG
>NZ_JAAGPG010000748.1:0-3176 GCF_017104665.1 Burkholderia sp. Se-20378
CGATGCTGCCCAATTCGCTCGCGCTGCTCAACGACGCATGCCGGCATGACCCGCATCTGCGCGCGCGAGCCGTGGGCTGGTGGACGGCAGCCGGTTCGATTTCGATCGCGGCCGGCCCGGTGGTCGGCGGCCTGCTGATCGCCGCATGGGGCTGGCGCGGCATCTTCCTCGTGAACCTGCCGCTGTGCGCGGCCGGGCTGGCGGCCGCCTTTGCGTGGGTGCCCGCGCGTCGCGTGGCGGCGGCGCCGACCGAGCCGTCCCGTTCCATCCGCGCACTCGACCTGCGCGGCCAGTTCATCGCGATCGCGATGCTGACCGCGCTGACCGGCGCCGTGATCGAATGGCGTCCGCTCGGCTTCACGCATCCGGTCGTCGCCGGAGGCTTCGCGCTGGCCGCACTCGCCGCGCTCGCGTTTGTCGCGGTGGAAGCGCGCACGGCCACGCCGATGCTGCCGCTGTCGCTGTTCCGCCATCGCACGTTCAGCGCGGCCGTGCTGTTCGGGATCTGCGTGAACCTCACGTACTACGGCACCGTGTTCGTGCTCGCGTTGTACCTGCAGCGCGCACGCGGCGAATCGGCGTTGCAGGCCGGCCTCGCGTTCCTGCCGCTGACGGGCGGCTTCCTGCTGTCGAACCTCGCAAGCGGGCGCGTCGTGGCGCGTCACGGCCCGCGGGCGCCGATGCTGGCGGGCGCGCTCGTCGCCGCGCTCGGCTACGGGTCGCTGCATTTCATCGACGCGTCGACACCGTTGGCCGCCCTGCTCGTGCCGTTCCTGCTGATCCCAACGGGAATGGGCTTCGCGGTGCCAGCCATGACGACCGCCGTGCTCGCGTCGGTCGCGCCCGAGCGGGCCGGCATCGCGTCGGCCGTGTTGAATACCGCGCGACAGGCCGGCGGCGCGATGGGCGTGGCAGCGTTCGGTGCGCTCGCCGGCGGTGGCGGCGCGGGGCAGGTCGTGGACGGGTTGCGGATCGAAACGGCCGTGTCGGTCGCGCTGCTCGTCACCGCCGCGCTGCTCGCGACGCTGGTGCGACCCGATGCGCATCGCGGCGCATCGCCCGCGCATCAGGCAGTGGCGGCGGCCGATTGAACGGATGCGGTCATGCGTCGCCGGGGTCGCGCTGAATCAGGTGACGCCACGGAAACACGTTGCCCTTGAAGTGACTCACGTAGCCACCGCTGCCGGCCTGGATCACCATGAACGACAGCCGTGGATGCAGTGCCTGCAGCGCTTCGAGCGCTTCCCGATCGAGACAGGTGTTTCTCAGCGTCAGCGTGTGGAGCCGCTGGCCGGCCTGGCTCGTCAGCAAGCGCTCGTAGGCGTCGAACGACGTCACGCTGTTGGCGTCGCGCTCGCGCTTCCACGTCGAATGCAATGCGGTCGATTCGGAGAAATCGAGCCAGCCGAGCGACGACAGGTTGTCGCTGTCCGCAAGACGATCGATGAACTGCTGCGTGTCATCGCCGCCGCCGATGCGCAGCCGCTCGAGATGTGGAAGCGGTATGTCGAAGAAACGCGCGTCGGGTGCATTCGGCACCGTCAGCTCGTTGAGAAACGGCGCCTTCTCGGCAAAGCGGGCAATCTCGCCGCCCTCCTGCATGATCAGGTCGCGGCGCACGATCATCGACTGGTTGTGGTCAGCCGGCTCGGTCGGCCGCACATACAGCGAGCGCAGCATCGGGAAGCGCGCATTCGAATCGAGCAGCGGACCGAAATCCCATTCGCGCGTGCCGTTCGCCCCTTCGTCCACGCCGCTGAACGCGAGGTCGGTCACGAGATCCGCGACGTCTCGCTCTGCCAGACATTGCAGCGTCCAGTCGAACGGCTCGTCCCAGGCACCGCCGAAGTACCGGACGTGCAGCCCGGCCCGCATCGGCGCGACGGTGACATGATTGAAATCGGTCTGCCACAGCGGCTCCGCAGGATCGGCATGGTCGCGCCCGTCCTCCGCGCCCTCGCGTTCGCAGAAGTCGTGGATGCGGCGCTGCAGATCGAGCAACCGCCGATAACCGGCGGAATCCAGCGGATGGGACATGGCGATGCGGCTCCGGTCGACGACGATCGCGACAGTCTAGCCGACGGTGCAGCCGTCGCGCACGACGCTTATCGCCGTGGCGCGTCCGCTTCGTCGCCGATTTTTCTCACGACCGTCTCCGCCGCCTTCAAAGGCCGGCCGTCGTCATGCCGCAGCGCGAGCTTGCGGACCGCGCGCCCGGTGCTGCGATCAATCAATATCGAATGCGGCTCGCCGCGCGCGAACAGGTTCGCCTCGCCCCACTGCCGCAACATCACGATCACAGGAAACAGCCCTTCGCCCTTTTTGGTCAGCGCGTATTCCTGATACGCGGTGCCGTCCGATGCCGGCACGACGTCGAACACGCCGGCGTCCACCAGCATCTTCAGCCGGTCGGACAGGATGTTGCTCGCGACGCCGAGGCTCGCGCGGAAATCGCCGAACCGCCGCACGCCGTCGAACGCATCGCGCACGATCAGCAACGCCCAGCGATCGCCGACGATATCGGTCGCCCGCGCCACCGGGCACGGTGAATCCGCAAGACTTTTCTGCCTGGCCATGTTCCTCTCCGCAATCCTGCCGGCCGCCTTCGCGGCAACGCCGGCCATCCGTGCACGAGCTGCCGCCCGTCGCACAACAGGTTGCATTTTAAAACTACTTTTCCTACACTCCACACCAGTTTCAATTTGCAACTACTTTGCACGAGGGAACCCATGGAGTCTTCCTGTCATTCCGGCACCGTTGCATCGACCGTGCCGACACATGCCGCGCATCCGGCCGACGGCGGCCGCCTGTCCGCGGCGCGCGTCGCGTTGCTGGCCGTCTGCTGCGCGGCCAGCGTCGCGAACGTCTACTACGCGCAACCGCTGCTCGATTCGATCGCGCGGGATTTCGGCGTGTCGCAGGCGGCCGTCGGCGGCGTCATCACCGCGACGCAGCTCGGCTGTGCGCTCGCGCTGCTGTTCGTCGTGCCGCTCGGCGACCTGCTGAACCGCAAGCGCCTGATCACCGTGCAGCTTCTGCTGCTGACGGCCGCCTGCAGCGGCGTGGCCGCATCGTCGACGCCCGCCGCGCCGCTGGCCGGGACGGTGGCGGTCGGGCTGCCCGGCACCGCGCACCCGCCCGACCGGCAGAGCGTCCGGAAGGGGAAGAGGGTGCGG
>NZ_JAAGPG010000749.1:0-2944 GCF_017104665.1 Burkholderia sp. Se-20378
TCCCCCGGTACGGCCACGCCGGACCACCGGCTGGCGCCCGTACGACGGGCCTCCCGCACCCGACATGGCAAATCTGCTCACCGTGGTCGAGCGGGTTGGTCATCGACGTTCGCCGTCACAGCGCATAAATTTCCAAGGTTGGCGTGCCTATCCGCACGCCAGCCCGCGCGCAGGCCGGCAACCGGTCGCGCGTTCCTAATTCAGCGTGAGACACAATCGAGCGTGGAGACGACACGATGAGCCTGTCAGAGCCATTGCGTCTGCATGTGCCGGAGCCCACCGGGCGCCCGGGCTGCAAGACGGACTTTTCCTATCTGCATCTATCGCCGGCCGGCGCCGTTCGCCGCCCGCCGATCGACGTTGCCGCGGCGGACACCGCCGATCTCGCCCGCAGCCTCGTGCGCGTGCTCGACGACAGCGGCAAGGCCGTCGGCCCGTGGGCGCCGGATCTCGACGATGCGCGGCTGATCGCCGGCCTGCGCGCGATGCTCAAGACCCGCATTTTCGACGCGCGCATGATGATCGCGCAGCGTCAGAAGAAAATCTCCTTCTACATGTTGAGCCTCGGCGAAGAGGCGATCGGCACCGCGCACGCGATGGCGCTGCGCGACGGCGACATGTGCTTCCCGACCTACCGCCAGCAGAGCATCCTGATCGCGCGCGACGTATCGCTCGAGCGAATGATCTGCCAGCTGATGTCGAACGAAGGCGACCCGCTGAAAGGCCGCCAGCTCCCCGTGATGTACTCGGACCGCGAAGCGGGCTTCTTCTCCATTTCCGGCAACCTCGCGACGCAGTTCATCCAGGCGGTCGGCTGGGCGATGGCGTCGGCGATCAAGGGCGACACGAAGATCGCGTCCGCGTGGATCGGTGACGGTGCGACAGCCGAATCCGACTTCCACACCGCGCTCACGTTCGCGCACGTGTACCGCGCGCCGGTCGTGCTGAACGTCGTCAACAACCAGTGGGCGATCTCCACGTTCCAGGCGATCGCGGGCGGCGAAGGCACGACCTTCGCCGGTCGCGGCGTCGGCTGCGGGATCGCATCGCTGCGCGTCGACGGCAACGACTTCCTCGCGATCTACGCGGCGTCGAGCTGGGCGGCCGAACGCGCGCGCCGCAACCTCGGCCCGACGCTGATCGAGTGGGTGACCTACCGTGCGGGCGCGCACTCGACGTCGGACGATCCGACCAAGTACCGGCCGAGCGACGACTGGTCCCATTTCCCGCTCGGCGATCCGATCGAGCGCTTCAAGCGCCACCTGATCGTCAAGGGCATCTGGTCGGACAGCGCGCACGAAGCGTTGACGGCCGAGCTCGAGGCCGAGGTGATCGCCGCGCAGAAGGAAGCGGAGAAATACGGCACGCTGGCCGACGACCGGATTCCGTCGCCGGCGTCGATGTTCGACGACGTGTACAAGGAGCTGCCCGCGCACCTGCGCCGTCAGCGCCAGGAACTGGGAGCGTGATCATGGCGCAACAAGAAACCGGCACGGCAACGCAGCCGATGACGATGATCCAGGCGCTGCGCTCGGCGATGGACGTGATGCTCGGGCGCGACAGCGACGTGGTCGTGTTCGGGCAGGACGTCGGCTATTTCGGCGGCGTGTTCCGCTGTACCGAAGGACTGCAGAACAAATACGGCAAGTCGCGCGTGTTCGATGCGCCGATCTCCGAAAGCGGGATCGTCGGCGCGGCGGTGGGGATGGGCGCATACGGGCTGCGCCCAGTGTGCGAGATCCAGTTCGCCGACTATTTCTACCCGGCATCCGACCAGATCGTGTCGGAAGGCGCGCGGCTGCGCTATCGCTCGGCCGGCCAGTTCATCGCGCCGATGACGATCCGCATGCCCTGCGGCGGCGGCATCTACGGCGGCCAGACGCACAGCCAGAGCCCGGAGGCGATGTTCACGCAGGTGTGCGGGCTGCGCACCGTGATGCCGTCTAATCCGTACGACGCGAAGGGGCTGCTGATCGCATCCATCGAGAACGACGATCCGGTGATCTTCCTCGAGCCGAAACGGCTGTACAACGGGCCGTTCGACGGCCATCACGACCGGCCGGTCACGTCGTGGCTCAAGCATCCGGCCAGCGCGGTGCCCGAGGGCTACTACACGGTGCCGCTCGATACGGCCGCCGTGGTGCGTCCCGGCAACGACGTCACGGTGCTGACCTACGGCACGACGGTGCACGTGTCGCTCGCCGCGGCCGAGGAGACGGGCATCGATGCGGAGGTGATCGACCTGCGCACGCTGTGGCCGCTCGACCTCGACACGATCGTCGCGTCGGTGCGCAAGACCGGCCGCTGCGTCGTGGTGCACGAGGCGACGCGCACCTGCGGTTACGGTGCGGAACTGGTGTCGCTGGTCCAGGAACATTGCTTCTACCACCTCGAAGCGCCGGTCGAGCGCACGACAGGCTGGGATACGCCGTATCCGCATGCGCAGGAGTGGGCGTACTTTCCGGGCCCGGCCCGGGTCGGTGAAGCGTTGCGACGCGTGATGGAGGCGTGAGATGGGGATTCATGTCATCAAGATGCCGGATATCGGCGAAGGGATTGCCGAGGTCGAGCTGGTGGCCTGGCACGTGGAAGTCGGGCAGACGATCAAGGAAGACCAACCGCTCGCCGACGTGATGACCGACAAGGCGGCGGTCGAGATTCCGTCGCCGGTGACGGGCAAGGTGATCGAGCTCGGCGGCCGGATCGGCGAGATGATGGCGGTCGGCAGCGAGCTGATCCGCCTCGAGGTCGAAGGCGACGGCAACCTGAAGGCCGGCGCACCGGTGCGAGAATCAAAGGTAGAAACCGCACCGGTCGCGGCAGCGCCGTCGAAGGCCGTGGCCGACGCGCCGGCGGAATCGTCCGCCAGGCCGGCGACGAAGCACGCACCGGCGGAGCCGCGTCGCGCGAAGCATGCCGAGCACACGGAGCACGCTGCGCCGCC
>NZ_JAAGPG010000750.1:0-234 GCF_017104665.1 Burkholderia sp. Se-20378
TAAAAAAAAAAAAAAAAAAAACAACATAGACGGACTGCGTATCTAGTAGTACATTAGCACAACCGTGAAGGAAGATGAGCATAACACCCAAATCACAGTTGGCTATATGCGTGTATCAGCACAACAATCAATCAACATAAGCTTCACATAATACAACAACGTATGTTCATCAGTCACAGTAGGCGATCAGACAATAACTCAGAATATCAAGAGCACAGTTACTAATTACGATAA
>NZ_JAAGPG010000751.1:0-3129 GCF_017104665.1 Burkholderia sp. Se-20378
TCGCGGCCGGCTGCACGCCCGACATCGCGTGCGAGCCGACCTACATGATGACGGCCGTCGCGATGGTGCGCGGCGGGCTCGGCGTAACGATCCTGCCGGCGACCGCGCGCGAGGTGCGTGCCGAGCCCGAACTGGTCGCGAAGCCGATCGACGACCCCGCGTTCGTGCGGCCGATCGCACTCGTCACGAAGCGCGGCCGCACGCTGCCGCGCGTCGCGCAGGCGTTCGCCGACACCATGCTGACGGAATTGAAAAGGCGCGCGTGAACCGCGCGCCCGGGTCAACGCTTACTTCGCGTCCGGATCGACGTGCAGCGATTCGCCGATCGCGTAGAAATTGCCGCCCGCGATGTAGTGCAGGCTGCGCAGCGCCGGATCGGCCGATTCGAAATACCAGTGGCCGTCGCGGAACACGCGCGTATCGGACCACGCCGCGACCACCTCGCCGATGAACAGGTCGTAGGTTTGCTGGTTGTGCGGTTCCGGAATCAGCTTGCACGCGAGCCAGCCCGAACAGCCGGCGACGAACGGCAGGTCGTGGCCTTCGACTTCGAACAGCGTGACGCCCGCTTCGCGCAGCTTGTCGGGCCGCTCCGCGAGACTGTGGTTGCCGACCGCATGCGTGAGCCGAAGCTGTGCGGCCGTCGGCACCTGAATCACGAACGTGCCGCTGCGCTCGACCAGCTCGCGCGTCTTCGCGGTCTTGTCGAGCACGACCGTCAGCTTCGGCGGCAGGAAGTCCAGCGCGCACGCCCAGGCGGCGGCCATCACGTTGTCGACGCCGTCGTGGCGGGCCGACACCAGCACGGTCGGGCCGTGGTTGAGGAGACGGTAGGCCTTCTTCAGCTCCACCGGAGCGATGTGACTGTCCATACGGGTTCCTTGGAGAACGGCACGCACGGACGGATGCCGTGCGGCGCGGCGCCGGCCGGTGCGCATGCGCGCAGCCGGGCCGGAGGCCGCATTCTCGCACCCAATTTCAATCGGCGCTGACGGCGCCGCCGGTCACTTCGCGAACAACTGGCCGATGTCGCGGAACGCCTTGAATTCGAGTGCATTGCCGCACGGGTCGAACAGGAACATCGTCGCCTGTTCGCCGACCTGCCCCTGGAACCGCACATACGGCTCGATCACGAAGGTCACGCCGAACGACTTCAGCCGCTCGGCCAGCGTTTCCCAGCTCGGCCAGTCGAGCACGATCCCGAAATGCGGCACCGGCACGTCGTGACCGTCCACCGCATTCGTATGCGCGCCTTCCTGCGACGCGGTCTTCGGATGCTCGTGGATCACGAGCTGGTGCCCGTAGAAGTCGAAATCGACCCACTGCGCGCTCGAGCGCCCCTCTGCCAGCCCGAACACGCGGCCATAGAAATCGCGCGCGGCCGGCAGGTCGTAGACCGGGATCGCCAGGTGAAACGGGGAAAGACTCATGGTGGCCTCGTGATGGAACGCTCGCGTGGCGCGAGGACGGCACCATGGTAGTCAAGCTCAAGCAGAAATTAAATCAATATATAGTTGCGTCATTCACAAACAGAATTGATGAATGATCCGCGAACTGAAAACCCTCGTCGCCGTCGCCCGGGAAGGCACGTTCGCCGCGGCCGGCAACCGTATCGGGCTCACGCAGGCAGCCGTGAGCGCGCAGATGCAGCGCCTCGAAGCCGAGCTCGGCTTCGCGCTGTTCGACCGGCAAGGCCGGTCGGCCCGGCTCAACGAGATGGGTCATCACGTGCTCGACCAGGCGCAGGCGCTGATCGGCCTGTACGAGAACCTGAGCTCGACGGCGCCCGGTTCGCCGGCCACCGGGCGCGTGACGATCGGCGCGATCGCATCGGTACAGAGCGCGCTGCTGCCGGCCGCGCTCGCCGATTTCCATCGCCGGCATCCCGCGTGCCGCACGCGCGTGATACCGGGACTGTCGATCGAACTGGTCAACCGGGTCGATGCGGGCGAGATCGACATGGCCGCGATCATCCGGCCGCCGTTTGCGCTGCAGAGCGACCTGCACTGGACGACGCTCGTGCAGGAACCGTTCCGGCTGATCGTGCCGCGCAGCGTGAAGGGCAAGGACTGGGCCGACCTGCTCGCGAGCGAACCGTTCGTGCGCTACGACCGCGCGTCGTTCGGCGGCCGTCAGGTCGACCGCTTTCTGAGGAAGATGCACGTCGCGGTGCGCGACACCTGCGAACTCGACGAGCTCGACGCGATCGTCAAGCTGGTCGAGAACGGCGTCGGCGTCGCGATCGTCCCGCAGACCGCCGTGTATCGCCGCTGGCCGGCCGGCGTGCGCGCGATCGACCTCGGGCATCACACGTTCCACCGCGACATCGGGCTCGTGCATCGCGCGCGGCGCACGATGTCGGAGCCGGCGCAGATGCTCGCGCAACTGATCGAAGCGGCGGCGCAAGCGGCCTAGCGGCCCAGTGCCGCCGCTGCAAATCAGCGCCGGCCGGCCGCCCAGTCGACGGCCGCGTCGAACAGCGCGACACCGGCCGGCGACAGGTTCACGAACGTGTCGTTGTCGAGGAAGAACATCACGCGGCGCGCCGGCGCGAGCGCTTCGTAGTCCATCGTCGCGCCCTTCTCGTACGCGAAGATCGCGGCCTTGTCGGGTTGGCCATACACGGTCGCGATCGTGATCGCGCCGAGGCCCGGCTTGCCCCAGCTCATCGGCGCCTGCTTGCCGTACACGTTCGTCGCGCCGGCCGGCAGCCCGGCCGCGATCGGGTGCGGCGCATTGACGAGCCACAGGTAGCGCTCCTTGCCCGTTTCGCCGAAGTCGACGTCATGACGCTTGCCCGTCATCGCGAAATCGTCGAGCAGGTCGTTTTCCCAGGTCACGAGCGGCTTGTCGAGCGTGCGCCAGCCCGGCCGCACGTTCTTCGACGACACCGTCGACGAGATCACGACCAGGTCGGCATCGCGCGCCGCATCGGGCGTCGACGATTCGTCGATCAGGCGCACCGCGTAGCCGCGTTCGCCGAGATGCTGGCTGATGCGTTCGTCGACCTTCAGGTTCGGGCCACGCAACTGCACGAGCATCGCGACGCGTGTGACGGCCTGCGGTGCATCCGCCGCCAACGCGGGAGCGGCCATACCTGCGCCAAAACCCAGGCCCGCGCCCAGCGCG
>NZ_JAAGPG010000752.1:0-2929 GCF_017104665.1 Burkholderia sp. Se-20378
TAAGCCGGCTGCCGGGCCGCCCGCCGTGCCGCCGAGGCCCGCGTGGTTGCTGGCGGAGCCGCTGCCGTTGTTGATGCGTGGGGAGCGGCCGGTATTTCATACGCCGCTCAGGATGATGTCTTCCCCTGAGCGGATCGAGGCAGGGTGGTTCGATGGTCAACTTGCGGCGCGTGATTACTGCGTCGCGCAGGACGAGGCCGGTGCGTGCTACTGGGTGTTCAAGGAGCGGGCGGGCAGCGAGGCCGAGCCGCGCTGGTTCCTGCACGGCCTGTTCGGGTGAACGGTGATGGTTGCGGAATTCAGCTGGCTGCCCGATTACGCGGAATTGTTCTGCCGTTCGAACTTTTCGTTCCTGCATGGCGCGTCGCATGCGGAGGAACTGGTCGAGCGCGCGTCCGAGCTCGGCTATCGCGGGATCGCGATCACCGATGAATGCTCGCTCGCCGGTGCACCGCGCATGCACGTCGCGGCGAAGGCGAAAGGGTTGCCGCTCGTCATCGGTTCGTATTTCGACGTCACGCCGGATGAAGTTGCGCCCGGCCACGATCCGGGCCCCGGGGCGTTCGGGCTCGTGTTGCTTGCGCAGAATCGCGAAGGCTACGGCAACCTGTCCGAGCTGATCTCGTGGCGGCGGATGGAAGCACCGAAGGGGACTTACAAGCTGACGTCGCGGATGCTGTCGGCGCCGCCTGCCAAGTTTGCGCACTTGCGCGGCATGCCTGACTGCTTCGCGATTCTCGTGCCGACGTATCCGGTGCGTGCCGATGTCCTCGATGCGCAGGTCGCGTGGTTTCGCACGACCTTCGGCGAACGTGCGCGGCTCGGGCTCGTGCAATTGCAGCGCGCGCTGGACGGTGCGCAGCGCGAGGAGATTCGTGCGGCGGGAGAGCGGCGTGGCGTGTGCATCGTCGCGCTTGGCGACGTGACGATGCACCGGCGCTCGTGCAAGGAATTGCAGGACGTGATGACGGCGATTCGCGTCGGGATGCCGGTTTCCGAGTGCGGGTATGCGCTTGCGCCGAATGCGGAACAGCATCTGCGCGGGCGGAACCGGATCGGGAATCTGTATTCGCCGGCGGAGATCGAGGAGACCTGCACGATTCTCGATGCGTGCGATTTCGAACTCGACTCGCTTCGCTACGAGTATCCCGACGAGATCGTGCCGAAGGGACTCACGCCGACGAGCTATCTGGAGCAGGAAACCATGGCCGGGGCAGCCACACGCTATCCGCACGGTGTGCCGGAGAAAGTGGCGAAGCAGATCCGGTATGAGCTCGACCTGATCGCGCAACTGAGCTACGAGCCGTTCTTCCTGACCGTCTACGACATCGTCAAATACGCGCGCAGCCAGAACATCCTGTGCCAGGGGCGCGGCTCGGCGGCGAACTCGGTCGTCTGCTTCTGCCTCGGCATCACCGAGGTGAATCCCGAGCAGAGCACGATGCTGTTCGAACGCTTCATCAGCGCGGAGCGAGGCGAGCCGCCCGATATCGACGTCGACTTCGAGCATCAGCGTCGGGAAGAAGTGATCCAGCATATCTACGAAAAATACGGGCACAACCGTGCCGCCCTTGCCGCCGCCGTATCGACCTATCGTCCGCGTGGCGTGCTGCGCGAAACCGGCAAGGCGCTCGGCGTCGATCCGATGCTGGTCGATCGCGTCGCGAAAGCGCACCGCTGGTTCGACGGCAGCCGCGACCTGCTGCAGCAATTCTCGACGATCGGGCTCGATCCCGAGACGCCGCTCATCCTGGCGTGGGCCCGGCTCGCCGCGCGGCTGCTGAACTTTCCGCGTCACCTGTCGCAGCACTCGGGCGGTTTCGTGATCAGCCGCGGCAAGCTCACGCGGCTCGTGCCGGTCGAGAACGCGGCGATGGACGGGCGGCGCGTGATCCAGTGGGACAAGGACGATCTCGAAGCACTCGGGCTGATGAAGGTCGACGTGCTCGCGCTCGGCATGCTGTCGGCGCTGCATCGCGCATTCGATATGCGCACCGCGTGGCGCGGGCCGCCGGAGCCGGATGGCGAGCCGTTCACGCTGAAGCACATTCCCCAGGATGACAAGGCGACCTACGACATGATCTGTCGTGCCGACACGGTCGGCGTGTTCCAGATCGAATCGCGCGCTCAGATGTCGATGCTGCCGCGCCTGCGCCCGCGGACTTACTACGATCTGGTGATCGAGGTTGCAATCGTGCGGCCGGGGCCGATCCAGGGCGGGGCGGTGCACCCCTATCTGAAGCGGCGCCAGGGACTCGAAAAGGTCAGTTATCCGAAGGAGGAATTGAAGCCCGCGCTCGAACGTACGTACGGCGTGCCGATCTTCCAGGAGCAGGTGATGCAGATCGCGATGATCGCGGCAGGCTTCACACCGGGCGAGGCTGACCAACTGCGCCGTGCGATGGCCGCGTGGAAGCGCAAGGGCAATCTCGAGCAATATCACCGCAAGATCGTCGACGGGATGCGCGAGCGCGATTACCCGCCCGACTTCGCCGAACAGATCTTCGAGCAGATCAAGGGCTTCGGCGATTACGGTTTCCCCGAAAGCCACGCAGCCAGCTTCGCGAAACTCGCGTACGCCAGCAGCTGGCTCAAATGCCACGAACCGGCGATCTTCCTCGCTGCGCTGCTGAACAGCCAGCCGATGGGTTTCTACCCGCCGTCGCAACTCGTGCAGGACGCGAAGCGTCACGGCGTGCAGGTGCTGCCGATCGACGTGACGCAAAGCAACTGGGAAGCATCGCTGGAAGCGCTGCCCGACCAGCCGCCTCCGCACGGCCAGCCGGCCGTGCGGCTCGGCCTGTCGCTCGTGCGTGGCCTCGGCGAAGTTGCCGCACGCCGCATCGAAGCCGCACGCACGGCGGCCGGCCCGTTCGACAACGTCGACACCCTCGCACGCCGCGCGCAACTCGAACGCCGCGATCTCGAA
>NZ_JAAGPG010000753.1:0-3159 GCF_017104665.1 Burkholderia sp. Se-20378
TGGAACGTCGACTATTTCCGCAAGCGCCACGGCGAGGCGGGCAACGGCATCGCGAACAAGCCGACGCGCGGCTGGGATACCGTCACCGTGCCGGGCGTGATCGCGGGTTGGGAAGCGCTGCATGCGAAGTTCGGTTCGCTGCCGTTCGCGGACCTGCTCGAACCGGCGATCGAGATCGCGGAGCGCGGCTATGCGGTGCCGCCGATCGTCGCGCACAAGTGGGCGGCCGCCGTGCCGGAGCTCAAGGGGCTGCCGGGTTTCGCGGATACTTTCATGCCGCACGGCCGCGCACCGCAGGTGGGTGAGCGCATGTGCCTGCCGGGCCATGCGCAGACCTTGCGTACGCTGCAGAAGGAAGGCGCCCGCGCGTTCTACGAGGGCGTACTCGCCGAGCGCATCGCCGCGTTCTCTCGCGAAGGCGGCGGCGCGTTGACCGCAGCCGACCTGCATGCTTATCGGCCGGAATGGGTCGAGCCGATCGGCAAGCGCTTCGGCCGCCATACGATCCACGAGATCCCGCCGAACGGGCAGGGCATCGCCGCGCTGATCGCGCTCGGCATCGCCGAGCACGCGGGCGTGACCGAATGGCCAGTCGATTCGGTCGACTCGCAGCATCTGCAGATCGAGGCGATGAAGCTCGCGTTCGCCGATGTCTATCGCTACGTCGCCGATCCGCGCGCGATGGAGGTCACGCCCGAACAGATGCTCGACGATGCGTATCTCGCCGAACGCGCGAAGCTGATCGATCCCGCGCGCGCGACGCATTTCGGCGCCGGCCGGCCGCATTCGGGCGGCACGGTCTACCTGTCGGCGGCCGACGAGCGCGGGATGATGGTGAGCTTCATCCAGTCGAACTACATGGGCTTCGGCTCGGGGCTCGTCGTGCCCGGCACCGGCATCGCGCTGCAGAATCGCGGGCACGGCTTCTCGATGGACCCGGCTTCGCCGAACGTCGTCGCGGGCGGCAAGCGGCCGTTCCACACGATCATCCCGGCGTTCGTCACCGAGGAGGTCGACGGTCGCACCGAGGCCGTGATGAGCTTCGGCGTGATGGGCGGCGACATGCAGCCGCAAGGCCACCTGCAGACTGTCGTGCGGATGCTCGGCTACGGGCAACAACCGCAGGCTGCCTGTGATGCGCCGCGCTGGAAGGTCAACCGCGACTTCACGCTCGACGTCGAGGCAACGATGAATCGCGCGACCGTCGATGCGCTGACCGCACGCGGCCATACGATCAAGTCGATCGACGATCCTTACATGGATTTCGGTTCGGGGCAGTTCATCTGGCGTCTCGACCGCGACGATCGCGAGCGCGGCTACGTGGCCGCGAGCGACAGCCGGCGCGACGGTCTGGCGGCCGGTTTCTGACGGATTGCCGCCGGCTTTCGCCGGCATTTCGTGCGCTTCGCGGGCGGCCGAATGGCCGCCCGTTTCGTTTGCGGCAGCCTGTATCGCCGAGCGGGCGCAAGCGGTTTGAAGGACTCGTCTAACGAACGGCAACAGACGCCGTGGAACTGCGCTCGTCGGGTATGGTCAGTGCTCTGGAGCACGAACATCAAAGTCCGGCTAAGATGCCAGCATGGTTCGGCCGGACCAATCCACTATAAACGCAAGTAAAACGCCGCCTGCGGGATGGTTGGCGCCAGTGCCGAAGGCATGGGCCGGCCCCCGCGCGACGACTGGGAGCGCACCACCATGGACACCAAAACGACGCATGTGATGCCGTGGCGAATCGAGGACATCGACCTGAACCGGATCGATCGTCAACGTGCCGCCGCGAACGAGGATCTGTTGTTGCTGCTGTGCGCGTCGTCGTTCATCGAAAGCGGCTCGGATCTCTACACGAGCAATCTGAGCCAGTTCTTCAACGACGATCCGGAAGTCTCCGCATGGCTCAACAATGCATGGGAGCACGAAGAATTGCAGCACGGGCGCGCGCTGAAGGCGTACATCGCGCACGTGTGGCCGGAGTTCGACTGGGATACCGCGTTCGCGAATTTCTTCGCCGAGTATTCGAAGACCTGCAAGGTCGAGGCGTTCGAGAAGACTCGCGCGCTCGAGATGGTCGCGCGCTGCGTCGTCGAGACGGGCACGGCCACGCTCTATCGCGCGATCAACGAGTGCTCGGACGAGCCCGTGTTGAAGGAAATCACCGACAACATCCGCACGGACGAAGTGCGCCACTACAAGCACTTCTTCAAGTTTTTCAAGAAGTACAACCAGCTCGAAGGCAATGGCCGGCTCGCGGTGCTCGGCGCGCTGGCGCGCCGCGTGATGGAAATCAAGAACGAGGATTCGGAGATCGCGCTGCGCCACGTGTTTGCGGTCCGCTATCCGGATCGTGTCGGCGACAACCAGTACAACCGCGAACGCGCTGCGCGCATCAGCACGCTCGTGCGGCGCAACCTGTCGGCCGACATGTGCGTGAAGATGCTGCTCAAGCCGCTCGACCTGCCCGCGAAGATCCAGCCGGGCGTCCACTATCCGCTCACCAAGATCACGCGGCACGTGTTCCTGCGCTGATCGCCGCGGCGCGGCCCGACGCGCGTATGCTGCGGCTTCTTCATCCGCTTTCCACCGAGGCCACGCCATCATGACCGATATCCATCGCCACGCGCTCGAACAATGGACGTTCGATGCGTGGCCGCCGGCCGTCGTTTCGTTGTTCGACGGTACGGCGCTCGAGCGTCATGCCGACTTCGCCGCATCGCTGATCGTCGCAACCGACGACGGCCAGTTGCGCACGACGCTGCTCGGCGTCGGCGAGATCTACGCACACGATGCGCGCACGCTGCTGCTGGCGCTCTGGCCGCAATCGCGTGCGGCGCGCGCGATCGCACAACGGCATACGGCCGCGCTGACGCTCGTCGCGGACGGCGCGTTCTTTCAGGCGCAATTGAGGATGGCGCCGCTCGAAGGAGACTTCGGCGGGCTGGCCGGATTCGCTGCGACGATCGCGCACGGCGATGCGCAGCGGGTCGGCTATGCGCGTCTCGCGACGGGTGTCACGTTCACGCTGGAAGGGGAGCGCACCGCGGTGCTCGCGCGCTGGCAACGCCAGGTCGAGCACCTGCGGCGCGCAGCCGCGCGGCTTCAGTGACCGCGCTGGCCGCTGCGCGACGAACGGTTGCGGTTCGCGTGCGCGGCATTGCCGTTCGC
>NZ_JAAGPG010000754.1:0-233 GCF_017104665.1 Burkholderia sp. Se-20378
TGATGACGTGTGCTCGGCACTATTAGTAATGTTTATCTGTCATAGTGCTTACATGTCGTTTAGACTGTGATCTGTCGTGTACATGCACGGCTGTGTGTAGTTAGTTATACCTATTAGTTTCATTGTTGTCGTTGTTTCGTTGTAGATGTAATGTGGATGTTCGTTATACGATTTCAGTCCTTTTTATTTTTCCTGTTTGCGTCATCACATTTTTTTTTTTTTTTTTTTTTTTT
>NZ_JAAGPG010000755.1:0-2994 GCF_017104665.1 Burkholderia sp. Se-20378
TCGCGGGCGGCAGCGTAATCGACGCGGGCGCGTCGGGCGGGAAGACGCCGAGCGAAACCGGTTTCGCGTGGGGTGGAATCAACCAGAGCTCGGTCGAGCGGTTCGCGGCGATCGTCGGCTTGTCGGCCGGTACCACGACCATCCGGGCGCGCCGCAGGTCGACCGTGGCGGTCCAGTGCGCGACGCCGTCGGACCGGGCCAGCGTGGCGACCATGTAGGGGTTCTCCACGACGGCGGCGCGCTCGGGCGGCGCTTCGCGCAACCAGAACAGATTGACGGCGAGCAGCCCCAGCGCGGCGGCGCTCGCGCCCATGCCGACCCAGCGCCACAGCTTCAGGTTGTTCCACCAGCCGCCGGACGGCGCCGTGCCGGGCGCGGACGGTGCGGAGAAGAAGCCGAGATCGCGCTGGATCCGCGTCCAGATCCGGCCGGGCGGCTCGACGGGCGCAACATCGTCGCCGAGCGGCGCGACGTGGTGCTGCCAACGATCGAGCGTGGCCTGCAACGCCGGGTCGCGGGCGACGGCCTGCTCCAGTTCGCCGCGCGCATCGGCATCGAGCACGCCGAGTGCATATTCGGCGCAGCGCAGTTCGGCATCGTGATCGGCGGGCGTATTCATTGTTCCAGACACACTTTCAACTGCATCAGGCTGCGCCGGATCCAGCTTTTCAGGGTTCCGAGCGGCACGCGCAGTCGCGCCGCCAACTCGGCGTAGGTCGCACCGCTGAAGAAGGCCTCGCGCACGGCGCGGCGCTGGGGCGGTTCGAGCCGTTCCAGGCAGCGCTCCAGGCGCTGCCGCTCCTGGCTGGCTTCCGCCAGCGCGGCGGGTGTCGGGTCGTCGTCGGGCAGGTCGAGCACCTGCTCCTCGTCGAGCGGCGCCTCGCGATGCTGCCGCATCCGGTCGATCGCCCGGTTGCGCGCCAGCGTGATCAGCCAGGTCATGGCGCCGCCGCGCGCAGGGTCGAACGTGTCGGCACGGCGCCACGCGGTGGTGTAGACCTCCTGCAGCAGATCCTCGGCCTCGCCCTGGTCGTGGAGCATGCGGATGACGATGCCGAACACGCGCGACGACGTCAGCCGGTACAACTCGGCGAAGGCCGCCTGGTCGCCGCGTGCGACCCGCAGCATGACCTGATTCAGGTGCGCGCGACGCGCGGCATCGGCGTCGCCCTCGCGTGAAGACTCTGATGGACCGAAGCGCTCGGCACTATCTGGCGTGTCGTTCATGCGGAGGAAGGGGCGCGGATCGCCTCGGCGTGAATGTCGAGCGGAATATAGCATCGGACGCATCTGAATGGGTCATCGGCGGCTGACACGCGCAGGACGCCGCGCGGGGCGGCGGCCTGCTTCGTGCCCGATGAGCCAGATACGAACGAATTCGCCGCCCGGATGCCGGCGTCAGCCCCGCATCCGGCGCGCGGGATGACCCGTCACGTTGCGCGACGGAACAGGCGGATCACGAGCAAGAGGATCACGGCGCCGATGAGGGCGATGACGATCGAACCGAGTATTCCGCTGAAGCCGATGCCGAGCAACCCGGCGAGCCAACCGCCGATCACCGCGCCCACGATGCCGACGACGATGTCGATGAGCAGGCCGAAACCGCTGCCCTTGACGAGTACGCCCGCCAGCCAGCCGGCGATGGCGCCGATGACCAGCCATACGATCAAGCCATGCATGTCCATGAACGATATTCCCTTTGGATTGGCGAAATAGTTGCAAATCCGGTGGCCACGCCTTTACCTGCGGCAGCCGGCACGTTGTGCAACGTCGGCGGTTCCGGAGAACGTCGACCGGCCCCGTCGTGACTCGATCATTGCGAGGCGGCAGTTGCGGCGCTGGCCGCCTTGGCTTTCTTTGCCGCTTGGTGATGGCCGATTGCGCAACCCGCGGCGGCGCCCACTGCCCCATGGTGCCCTGCGACATGGCCGGCGACCCCGCCCACCGCTGCGCCCTTCAGGCAACCCGCGGCAAATCCCGGGATCGAAGCGGTCATCAAGGCGATGCAGGCGACCGATATCGAAAGAAATTTCATGGTTTATCTCCCTGAAAAACGCGTTGTATTGTTCGGCTTGATCGAGCAGGCCCGGTCAGAAGACGTGCGTGATCAGATAAAACAGCACCAGCAGCCCGACCGGCACGCCGAGCAGCCAGGCGATCAGGTATTTGCCCATGTCGTTGTCCTGGTGGCCGCGACGCCGTGGGCGCCGCGGCGGTTGCATCAATGCGCCATCGCGTCACAGCTCGCGGTCGAATTCCTTCAACTGCTTCTCGGCCGCGTCGCGGGCGATCCCGTAACGCTCCTGGATCTTGCCGGCCAGATACTCGCGATTGCCTTCCGCGACGGCCAGGTCGTCGTCGGTCAGCTTGCCCCACTTGGCCTTCAGCTTGCCGGAGAGTTGCTTCCACTGGCCCTTGATCTTGTCCTCGTTCATCGTGTGCTCCTTGTCATGCAGGGGATAAAAGGCGCGGCGGCGTGCCGCGCCGGAACGTCAGGCCTTCGCCTTCAGGCCGGATGCGTCGACGTGCTTCACGCCCTTGACCGCGCGCGATACGGCGATCGCCTTCTTCACGGCGATCTTCGTCGGCAGCACGCCGGTGAGCG
Source organism: Burkholderia sp. Se-20378 (assembly GCF_017104665.1). Lineage (NCBI taxonomy): Bacteria > Pseudomonadati > Pseudomonadota > Betaproteobacteria > Burkholderiales > Burkholderiaceae > Burkholderia > Burkholderia sp. Se-20378. The sequence continues at coordinate 2,606 of NZ_JAAGPG010000755.1, forward strand.
TGACGACGCCGTCGACCGTCGTCACGCTGATGTCGACGCTCTTCAGGCCGTCGACCGTGGCCAGCCGGCCCTTCACCTTGGTCGTGATCCACGTGTCGGAGACGGGCTGGTTCGATTCGGCCTTCATGCCGTTGTCGGTCGATGCGTCCTGCGCAACCGCGTTCGTGAGCGGCGCGGCACTCAGCAGGAAAGCCGCGCTGACGGCGAGCAGCGTCGAAAGGGGGCGGGTCTGGTTCATGGATGTTCTCCTTCGCTTGGCGTAATGAATCGATGAATGCGAGCGGCGCCGCGCATTACTTGACGATCGGCGTGTCGTAGCCGGGCTCGCGCGGCGGGATGTCCGGGCGCGGCACGTCGGGCGGCAGCGGCACCGGCGGATCGGTGCCGGG
>NZ_JAAGPG010000756.1:0-3140 GCF_017104665.1 Burkholderia sp. Se-20378
TCGCGCGAACAGCGCGACGCCGAGCGCATCCTCGAGTGCACGGATCGCCTGTGACAACGGCGGCTGCGTCATCGACAGGCGTTCGGCCGCGCGGCCGAAATGTCGCTCGTCGGCGACGGTCACGAAATAGCGCCACTGGCGCAGGTCGGGAGTCGGATCGGCCATACCTTTTTCATTCAGTAAACGACTTAATACGCGACAAATAATATATTGGACATCCCAATCCGGAAACTCCATTCTTGATTGATCCGAACCGGCACGCCGATCGACGGCGTTGCCCAGACAAAGATGGAGTCCCCCATGGCTTACAACCGTCGCTCGAAGCACATCACGCAAGGCGTGGCCCGCTCGCCGAACCGCTCGATGTATTACGCACTCGGCTACCAGAAGGACGATTTCGACAAGCCGATGGTCGGCATCGCGAACGGCCATTCGACGATCACGCCATGCAACTCCGGCCTGCAGCGCCTGTCGGACGCGGCCGTCGCGGCCGTGAAGGCGTCCGACGCGAACCCGCAGATCTTCGGCACGCCGACGATTTCGGACGGCATGTCGATGGGCACCGAAGGGATGAAGTACTCGCTCGTGTCGCGCGAGGTAATCGCCGACTGCATCGAGACCTGCGTGCAGGGGCAATGGATGGACGGCGTGGTCGTCGTCGGCGGCTGCGACAAGAACATGCCGGGCGGCATGATCGCGCTCGCACGCCTGAACGTGCCGGGCATCTACGTGTACGGCGGCACGATCCGCCCCGGCAACTGGAAAGGCCGGGACCTGACGATCGTGTCGTCGTTCGAAGCCGTCGGCGAATTCACCGCGGGCCGGATGTCGCAGGAGGATTTCGAAGGCGTCGAGCAGAACGCATGCCCGACGTCGGGGTCGTGCGGCGGGATGTACACCGCGAACACGATGAGCTCGTCGTTCGAGGCACTCGGGATGTCGCTGCTGTACTCGTCGACGATGGCGAACCCCGATCAGGAGAAGGTCGATTCGGCCGCCGAATCGGCACGCGTGCTGGTGGAGGCCGTGAAGCGCGACCTGAAACCGCGCGACATCATCACGAAGGCGTCGATCGAGAACGCGGTGTCGGTGATCATGGCGACGGGCGGCTCGACCAACGCGGTGCTGCACTATCTCGCGATCGCGCACGCGGCCGAGGTCGACTGGACGATCGAGGACTTCGAGCGCATCCGCAAGCGCGTGCCCGTGATCTGCGACCTGAAGCCGTCGGGGAAGTACGTCGCGACCGACCTGCACCGGGCCGGCGGGATTCCGCAGGTGTTGAAGATCCTGCTCGACGCGGGGCTGCTGCACGGCGACTGCATGACGATCACCGGCCGCACAATCGCCGACGAACTGAAGGACGTGCCGAGCGTGCCGCGCGCGGACCAGGACGTGATCTTCCCGATCGACCGCGCACTGTACAAGGAAGGCCACCTTGCCATCCTGAAAGGCAATCTCGCGGAAGACGGCGCGGTCGCAAAGATCACCGGCCTGAAGAACCCGGTGATCACGGGCCCGGCACGCGTGTTCGACGACGAGCAGAGCGCGATGGATGCGATTCTCGGCGACCGGATCCGCGCCGGCGACATCCTCGTGCTGCGCTACCTCGGCCCGAAGGGCGGTCCCGGCATGCCGGAAATGCTCGCGCCGACATCCGCGATCATCGGCAAGGGGCTCGGCGAATCGGTCGGCTTCATCACGGATGGCCGCTTCTCGGGCGGAACCTGGGGGATGGTGGTCGGCCACGTCGCGCCGGAAGCGTTCGTCGGCGGCACGATCGCGCTCGTGCAGGAAGGCGACTCGATCACGATCGACGCGCACCGGCTCCTGCTGCAGCTGAACGTCGACGACGCGGAACTCGCGCGCCGCCGCGCCGCATGGCAACAGCCGGCGCCGCGCTACACCCGCGGCGTGCTCGCGAAATTCGCGGCGCTCGCCCGCCCGGCGAACCAGGGCGCCGTCACGGGTTGATACGGGCGCGTCAAAAAATGCGACCCCAATAAACATGGCCGCCGGGGAACGCGCAAAACGCGCTTTCCCTTTGCTTTTATAATGCGCGGACCATGTAGCCGGCCGTCCCCGCCGGCGGAGAACCGCATGAAACACTCGATATTGCGCGTCCTGCTCGCCACACTGCTGATCGGCAGCGTGGCGGCGGCGCGCGCCGATCAGGCCGACGGGCTCGCGCTTGCCCAGCGCAAGAACTGCATGGCCTGCCACGCGATCAGCAAGCCGCTGATGGGCCCGTCGTTCCGCGACATCGCCGGCAAGTATGCGGCGCGCAGCGACGCCGTCGATTACCTTGCCCAGTCGATCGTGAAAGGCAGCGTCGGCGTATGGGGCAGCGTGCCGATGCCTGCCAATACGCAATTGACGAACAGCGAAGCCCACACGCTCGCGCAATGGGTGCTGTCGGTACGCTGAACCGGACGCCCCGGGAGGAATAGTCACCCTGCCGGATTCCGCCGACTGGCGGATATGCTCCGACTGACCCGTGCAGTGCCTCGTCGGCCGCTGCACCAGCCCTTACTGGAATCGCACCCCGTTTTTCACCGGAACGTCCGCGTGCTCAACCGGAATGACCGGAACGGCGGCGTGCGATCTCTTCGTCGACCGCGTCGCGAACCCAGTCCATCACCTCGGTTTCCAGCGCGAGGGCCACTTCACGCGTGATCTGGCCGACCAGCCAGGCCGAATGCTCATGCAGCGCGTCGCGACAGCGGGCTTCGATGGCGTCGCGCCCTTCCCCCGTCAGATAGTTCGTCAGGCGATTGCGCAGGCGCTCGGCGATATGCTGGGCATCTTCCGGCGTCAGCCCGGCTGCGGCCTGTGCATCCGGCTGCGGCGCGGCGGCCGGCATAACGGCTTCCGGCATGTGCGCTTCACGCGCGTGCCCCACCGCCGCATGTGCCACCGCGGCGAACGCGGGTTGCGGCACAACGTCGTCGTCCAGCGATGATGGCAGTGGCGCACTCATTGCCGCCGAATCATCGGCGACCACGTGCTCCGCGGCGCCTGGTTCGGCCGGCGCATCGGTCTCGCCCATCGCCGCCGCCGCGGCCGTCGCCACGTCGCCCGGCAGTTCGACCACCGGGACGTGCGGCGTCGGCACGCGTTCGACCACGACGGAATCGGGG
>NZ_JAAGPG010000757.1:0-3245 GCF_017104665.1 Burkholderia sp. Se-20378
ACCGGCATCGCGCCACCCTGCACGGCGCCCGATTCGGGCGGGCGCGTCATCGGCACGAGCTGTTCGGGGTGCGCGTTCACGTCCTTCATGAACGACGCGAGGTTCTGCGACACCGGGGCCAGCAGGATCTGGCGCACGCCGTTGTAGTACTCGGTCAGCAGGTGCTGCTCGAGACGGTCGCCCTGGTACAGGCCGAGCGACACCGAAATCGGTTTGTCGCGACGGAACTGCTCGAGCTGCTCGATCCGGTCTTCGAGGATGTCCATCGCCTGCAGGCGCGACTGCAGGTCGTTGCGGCCCTGCTGCAGGCGCGTGACGTTGTCGAGGTCGGCCTGCACGTTCGCGACGAGCTGCTGGTTGCCGATCGTCGACCAGGTCCAGCCGCCGAGCGCGAGCGCGAGCGCCGCGACGAAGCCGAAGAAGGTCGCGTAGCGCAGCCGCGTCTTGGTCGGGCTCGCGAACTGGCGCACCGTCTGGCGGTCCGCGAAGATCACCTTCGAGAACAGGTCGCGCAGGAAGAAGCCGTTCTTCGAGAACGCGCTGTGCGGCTTCGGCAGCGCGGCGCCGTCGAGGCCGAAGCGGTGCGCGATGCGCTGCGCGGCCGTGCTGTTGGTTTCGCCTTCCTGCAGCGCGCTGGTGAAGTAGAAGCCGCGGAAGATCGGCTTGTACTGGAACGGGTTGTTCTCGAACAGCGTCGCGAGGAACGCGCGCAGCGACGGCTTGATCGTCGAGAATTCGAGCGGGAAGCTCAACTGGCCCGGCGACAGCTGATTGCCGCGCGACAGCGACAGCTGCGCGACGCTGATTTCCTTCAGCCCTTCGTAGAGCTCCTCGAAGTGCGTGTCGAACTGCGCGACGACGTCGCGCTTGTCGTCGGGCTCGTAGGGCAGGGTGGCGCCCCACACGCGGTCGTACTCGTGCTTGTCGCTGCTGCTGAAGAATTCGGTGAAGCCGGTGATCAGGTCGGCCTTCGTGAACATCACGTAGACCGGCGCGAACACTTCGAGCTTCTCTGTCAGCTCCTGAACGCGCTGACGGAGGTTTTTCGCGAGGTTGATCGCGAATTCGGGGCGGTTGCCGGTGAGTTCGGCGATGCTCGCGGTGACGATGATGCCGTTGATCGGCGCTTTCGGGCGATAGCGCTTGAGCAGGCCGAGGAAGCCGAGCCATTCGCTGCGGTCTTCCTCGTGCACCGAATAGCGGCCGGCCGTGTCGAGCAGGATCCCCTCGGTCGTGAAGAACCAGTCGCAGTTACGCGTACCGCCGATGCCGTGGATCACGGCGCTGTTCTTGTCCGCGAACGGGAACTGCAGGCCGGAATTGAGCACGGCGCTGCTCTTGCCCGCGGCCGGGTTGCCGATCACGATGTACCACGGCAGCTCGTACAGCGCGGAGCCGCCCGACACCTGACCGATCTTCGACGTCTTGATCGTCTTCACCGCATCCGACAGGCGCGTGCGCAGCACGTCGAGGTCGGCCGTCTTCGAATCGGGGGCGAGCGCGGCGGCGGCAGGCGCGGCGATCTTGCCGGTTTCCGCCTGTTCTTCCAGCACCTGGCCGAGCTGCTGGTTCGCGCGCTTCACGCGCCAGCGGCGCCACAGCGCGACGACGAGCCACAGTGCCAGGATCGTCGCGAACGCGATCGCCGCCCACAGGAGCGGCAGCTGCAGCATGTCGGCGACGATGAAGAGAATGGCCGCTAGCGCGACGATCCCGACGATCGAGAGCGTACGCGGATGAGTCAGCACGTTGAGGATGCGTTGCATAGGACGTTCAGGTTCCGGTGCGATTCGGTGAGGCGACGCAGGCGCGCCGAGCGGCAAGGGTGGCGCCGCGATGTGTCGCCATGCTGTCAAACGGGATGAAGGGGGCTGGCATCAATGCGCCCGCGGCATCGGAGAAGGCGCGCGCATTAATGAAAGGACGCTGTGAGATTTAAAACGGAAGCGGCGGCCGGAAAAAATCGCGCACCGGAATGCATGATTTTTTGCGCCGCCCATATCGTTTCCTGCCGGGATATTAAAAAGCCCCATGCCGCCCTCATTATTTCCTGTCCGGCAGCCCTGGCTAGCTGCCGCGTCCCAGTTTAAAACCGGGTTTATGGTATTCCACGTGCCCGAGATCCATCATTTTCCAGCGGCCCCCCCAGGTCAGGCCAACCTGTTCAGCGACCTGGCCATACAACTGGTAGCCGCGCATCGCCCACGGATCTTTCTCGGAAATGACCAGCTTGCCGTCGCGCAGGAATGCGTTGTCGGCCGCCAGCCCGAATTGGTGATAACTCTGGAAGGCTGCCGCGTTGGTCACGCTACCGCCCATCTGCGCGAGCCGGTTCTGTCGTTCCGGGCTCCGATAACCTTCCAGCAACGCCATCTCATAACCATATTGTTCGTGCATGATCTTGTAGACCAGCAGCAAACGCGTACGGAAATCCGGATCCAGCAGGTTCCAGTCGCGGCTCGCATCCTTCAGCGCCGGGCGTACCTGTTCGACTTCCTTGGTGGCGAAGACTTCCGGCGGCAGCGGCGGGGGCGGCACGAGTTGTTCGCCCTGCAGCAGCGCGGCGATCTTCTCGTCGGGCACGCGCGCCGTGTCGTCGTACTGGAACAATTGCCGGCCGCGTAACGCAATGGCGACCAATGGCGGCGTCGCAAGAATACCTGCCGATACCATAATCATCAAGCGCCGGCGAACCAGTAAATTTTGCACGTCGTTTAAAGCACCGCGCGTAACGCTTGCCGATTTAACAATCTGACTTCGCGTACGCGTGGCGCGATCGTTCGCACGGCGCGTAAGACGGCCGTGAAACTGGGCGACGGATTCGAAAACGGTCGCGCGGATACCCGGTAAAAGCAACAGTGCCGCAACCGCTACGGCAAGGGCGAAATAGGCGATGAGTGCGACGGCAATCAACGAAATCCCCGGAAATTGGAATTGATTGTGTTTTGCAATGCTTGCTCTTAGAATCAGGCTGCTTCGAGAGGCCGGGCTATATTATCGCGGTGAATTAAACCAGGATTCAATGAGACGCTGAATGAGTGCGCCGGAAAATTCAAATTCGAAATCTCCGCCCAGCTTGCTGTCCGATACCAAACCGGCAGGCGACGGAGCTCAGCAGTCGCGCATTCTCGCGAATCTGGAAGGACGTGTCACGCCCCCGGCCGAGCCGCCGCGCCGTTCGCTGAAGGCGCCGATCGCCGCCGTCGTGGCCCTGGTGGTTGCCGTCGGTGGCTGGGGCGCATGGC
>NZ_JAAGPG010000076.1:0-26472 GCF_017104665.1 Burkholderia sp. Se-20378
CACCGCTGCAGGACGCGCTCGCGCGGATGGCGGCGCGGCATGGCGCGAAGCCGCGCTGACGGCGCGCGCTGCCGGCCGCGCCAGGTGCCAGGTGCCCGGTCAATAAAAAAAGCAGCCCGGTGGCTGCTTTTTTGTTGCTTGCTCGGAATGCGGATCAGGCGAAGGCCGTCTGCATGTCGAACGCGAAACCCTTCGGCGCGGCTTGCGGATCGTCGAACGTGACGATCTCGTATGCATCTTCGTTCGCGAGCAGTTCGCGCAGCAGCGCGTTGTTCAGCCCGTGGCCCGACTTGTACGCGGTGTACGACGCCAGCAGCGGATGGCCGATCACGTACAGATCGCCGATCGCGTCGAGCATCTTGTGCTTCACGAACTCGTCGTCGTAGCGCAGCCCGTCGTTGTTCAGGATGCGGTACTCGTCGAGCACGATTGCGTTTTCCATGCTGCCGCCACGGGCGAGACCCATCTCGCGCAGCATCTCGGCCTCATGTGCGAAGCCGAACGTGCGTGCACGCGCGATCTCACGCACGTACGACGTATTCGCGAAATCGACCTCGAGTTCCTGGCCGGTCTTGTCGACGGCCGGGTGACGGAAGTCGATCGAGAATTTCAGCTTGAAACCGAAGTACGGATCGAGACGCGCGAACTTGTCGCCGTCGCGGATTTCGACCGTCTTCTTCACCTTGACGAAGCGCTTCGGCGCGTTCTGCTCCTCGATCCCGGCGGACTGGATCAGGAACACGAAGGTCGCTGCGCTGCCGTCCATGATCGGGATTTCCTCGGCCGTCACGTCGACATAGAGGTTGTCGATACCGAGGCCGGCGCACGCCGACATCAGGTGCTCGACGGTCGACACGCGCACGCCATCCTTCTGCAACACCGACGCGAGCCGCGTATCGCCGATCGACGTCGCCGCGGCGGGAATGTCGACGGGCGTGGGAAGGTCGACGCGCGAGAAGACGATGCCCGTGCCCGGCGCGGCAGGACGGAGCGTCAGCTCGATCTTGCGGCCCGAGTGGACACCGATACCCACGGTCTTCACGATGGACTTGATGGTGCGCTGCTTCAGCATGATGTTCTTCGTCGTGATTGAAGATATCAATCAGGAGTTATATTCGATAGGGGAGATTATAGCGTAATTCCCTATTCAACGTAGTTTGAAACTGCGTATCAATCTGTTTCGGCAGTTTACCCGCGCCGATACGGGACGGGCCGATGCCCGGAACGGAGGCGTTTCCGGTCATCAGCCCGTGTTACAACTGCCCTGAGGCCGGTGAGCAGCGTTGCCGGAAGGCAACGGCTCACCGCACGATCAGGACGTCAACGTCGCGAGAACACTCGCCGCATCGCTCACTTCGAATTTGCCCGGCGCCTCGACGGCCAGCGTCTTGACCACACCGCCGTCAATCACCATCGCGTAGCGCAGGGAACGAATTCCCATGCCACGCGCGGACAAATCCTGCGTCAGCCCCAGCGCATGAGTGAAAGCCGCGCTGCCGTCCGCCATCATGCGCACCTTGCCCGCGGTGTGCAGATCACGTCCCCATGCGCCCATCACGAATGCGTCGTTGACGGACACGCACCAGATCTCGTCGATGCCCGCCGCGCGCAATTGCTCGGCGTGTTCGACGTAGCCCGGCACATGCTGCGCCGAGCAGGTCGGCGTGAAAGCGCCCGGCAATCCGAAGATCACCACCCGCTTTCCCGCAACCTGGTCGCGCACGCTGTAGGCGTTCGGCCCCAGCGTGCACCCTTCGCGCGCGTCGTCGATGTACTCGAACAATTGCGCGTCGGGCAGCGCGTCGCCCACTTGAATCATGGCTGGTCCCTCATAGCGATACGGTTTTTCAGCGTGTCGCGGACAGCACGGCCCATCCCGCCCCGCTTGTGCGGAGAGGGCACGTTTCCCGGCCCGGCGTCGCATCCGACGCGGCCTGTCGTGGTCCGTAGCATCCGTCACGCCGGCGATACCGCGGCAGTTTCGCCGCGGCTTCGCCTGTGTTTGCGTCAGTCAGCCTGCTTGCGCAGGAAAGCCGGGATGTCGTACGTGTCGACACCCTTCTCCTGCAGCGCCTGCACGTGCGATGCCGCGGTTTCGCGCGAATTGCGCCACACCGCCGGCGTATCGAGCGCGCCGTAGTCTGCCGTGCTGACGTGATGCGTCGGTGCGTAGCCGTGCGAAACCGCGCTGACCGGCTGGTTGTCCGTACCCGTGCGCAGCAGCGTCATCGGTGCCGACTGCTGCTTCTTCGCCGCACGGCCCAGACCCGTCGCCACGACCGTCACGCGCAGTGCATCGCCCATCGCGTCGTCGTACACCGCACCGAAGATCACCGTCGCATCTTCCGCCGCGTAGCTCTTGATCGTGTTCATCACTTCGCGCGTTTCCGACAGACGCAGCGAACGGCTCGACGTGATGTTGACCAGCACGCCGCGCGCGCCCGACAGATCGACGCCTTCGAGCAGCGGGCTCGCCACGGCCTGTTCCGCCGCGAGGCGTGCGCGATCGACGCCGGCAACCGTCGCCGTGCCCATCATCGCCTTGCCCTGCTCGCCCATCACCGTCTTCACGTCTTCGAAGTCGACGTTCACGAGGCCATCGACATTGATGATTTCAGCGATGCCTGCGACCGCGTTGTTCAACACGTCGTCCGCGCACTGGAAGCACTTGTCCATCTCGGCGTCGTCGCCCATCACGTCGAACAGCTTGTCGTTCAGAACGACGATCAGCGAGTCGACGTGATCCTCCAGTTGCTGCGAACCGGCTTCAGCGACGCGCATGCGCTTGCCGCCTTCGAACTCGAACGGCTTGCTGACGACACCTACCGTCAGGATGCCCATCTCCTTCGCGATCTGCGCGACCACCGGTGCCGCGCCCGTGCCCGTGCCACCACCCATGCCGGCCGTGATGAACACCATGTGCGCGCCGCGCAGTGCGTCGGCGATGCGCTCACGCGCTTCTTCCGCTGCCGCACGCCCCATTTCCGGCTTCGCACCAGCACCCAGACCCGTGTTGCCGAGCTGGATCACCGACGATGCGCGCGAACGCGACAGCGCCTGCGCATCCGTGTTCATCACGATGAAGTCGACGCCCTGCACGCCGCGGTTGATCATGTGCTGGACGGCATTGCCGCCAGCGCCGCCAACGCCGACCACCTTGATGATGGTGCCGTTGGTTTCGGTTTCCAGCATTTCGAATTCCATTGTTGCCTCCGTCAAGAGAATTACTGCTACTCGGCCGTTATTCGGCAGGAGATCGGGCAACCCCCTGTCGCGCGCCAGCCGCCGGCACCAGCGCGAATTTCGATTCGGTATGTCAGAAGTTGCTCAGGAACCATTCCTTCATCCGCGAGAACACCTGCCCCGCGTTGCCGGACTGCACGGCGACCTTGCGGCCGCGCATGCGCTGAGCACTGCCTTCGACGAGCAGCCCCATCGCCGTCGAGTAGCGCGGATTGCGCACGACGTCGGAAAGGCCGCCTGCATACTCCGGCGCGCCGATGCGCACCGGTTTCAGGAAAATGTCTTCGCCGAGCTCGACCATGCCGGGCATCATCGACGCACCGCCGGTAATGACCACGCCGGAGCTCAGGAGTTCTTCGTAACCGGATTCGCGCACGACCTGCTGCACGAGCGAGAACAGTTCCTCGACGCGCGGCTCGATCACGGCTGCCAGTGCCTGGCGCGACAGCGTGCGCGGGCCGCGTTCGCCGAGGCCCGGCACTTCCACCATTTCGTCCGGATCGGCGAGCGCCTGCTTCGCAATGCCGTAGCCGACTTTGATGTCTTCCGCATCCGGCGTCGGCGTGCGCAGCGCCATTGCGATGTCGCTCGTGATCTGGTCGCCGGCGATCGGAATCACCGCGGTGTGACGGATCGCGCCTTCAGCGAAGATCGCGATGTCCGTCGTGCCGCCGCCGATGTCGACCAGCACCACGCCGAGATCCTTTTCGTCTTCCGTCAGCACGGCCAGCGACGATGCGAGCGGCTGCAGGATCAGGTCGTTCACTTCGAGCCCGCAACGGCGCACGCACTTGACGATGTTCTGCGCGGCACTCACCGCGCCCGTCACGATGTGCACCTTCACTTCCAGCCGGATGCCGCTCATGCCGATCGGCTCGCGCACGTCTTCCTGGCCGTCGATGATGAATTCCTGCGTGAGGATGTGCAGCACCTGCTGGTCGGTCGGGATGTTGATCGCCTTCGCGGTCTCGATCACGCGGGCGACGTCGGTCTGCGTGACCTCCTTGTCCTTGATCGCGACCATCCCGCTCGAGTTGAAGCTGCGGATGTGGCTGCCCGCGATCCCCGTGAACACGTTGGTGATCTTGCAGTCGGCCATCAGCTCGGCTTCCTCGAGCGCGCGCTGGATCGACTGCACGGTGGCCTCGATGTTGACCACCACACCTTTCTTCAGACCCTTCGACTCGCTCTGGCCGAGACCGATCACCTCGTAGTGGCCTTCGCCCTTCAGCTCGGCGACGATGGCCACCACCTTCGACGTGCCGATGTCGAGGGAAACCAGCAGATCCTTGTAGTCTTTGCTCATAAAGTGCTCTTGCGTGTGATCTCTCGTTACTTCTTGCGCTTGTCGGTATCGGTCAGGAACCGCATGCCTGCCGCGCGAATCGCGAATCCGTTCGGATAGCGCAGGTCCGCGTACTCGATGTCGTTGCCCCAACGCTCCGTGACCGCCGGCCATGCGGCAACCAGGCGCTGGCTCCGGTCATGCAGCGATTCGCTGTTGCGTTCCTTGCCCAGCTCGACCTGCATGCCGTTCGACAGCTTCACCGTCCACGCGTACCGCGCCGACAGCGTCACTTCTTCCGGCGCCGCCTTCAGCGGCGCAAACCATTTCCCGAAGTCGCGATACCGCGTGACGACTTCCTTCGCACTGCCCTCCGGGCCGTCGAACGCCGGCAGTTCCTGCTCCAGCTCGCCCTGGTTCGCGGTGAACAGCTCGCCGTCGACGCTCACGAGCTGGTCGCTGCCCCAGGTCCCGAGCGGTTTGTACTCCTCGAGCGTGACAGCCAGCGCATTCGGCCACACCCGGCGCACACTCGCATGGCGCACCCAGGGCATCTGCTCGAACGCGGCGCGCGCGGCGTCGAGATCGACCGTGAAGAAATTGCCCTTCAGCCGGCCGACCACACCCGCGCGCACCGTCGGCGAATTGATGTGCTCGGTGTCGCCGTCGATCCGGATTTCCCGCAGCGCGAACGTCGGGCGCTGGATCAGCCAGTAGCAACCGGCCGCCGCCAACACGAGCAGCAACAGCGCGTACAGTGCGCTGGCGGCAAGGTTGAGTTGGCGAACGTTGTTCCACATACGTCGTTCCGTTCCTGCGTCAGTCGTTGAGCGTGAGCGACAGCACCTTCACGACCAGCTCCGAATAGCTGATGCCGACCGCGCGCGCGGCCTTCGGCGGCAGCGAGTGGTCGGTCATGCCCGGCGCGGTGTTCACTTCCAGGAAGTACGCGTTGCCGTCGGCGTCGAGCATGAAGTCCGCGCGGCCCCAGTCGGTGCAGCCGAGCACGTCGAACGCCCGGCGTGCGACGCGCTTGAGTTCCGCTTCCTTGTCGGCGGGCAACCCGCACGGAATCAGGTATTGCGTGTCGTCGGCGATGTACTTCGCGTGATAGTCGTAGAACTCGCCGGCCGGCACGATCTTGATCACCGGCAGGTCGAGATCGCCGGCGATGCAGGCTGTGTACTCGCCGCCGCCTTCGATGCTCTTCTCGACGATCACGATCGGGTCATGCGTCGCGGCTTCCGCGAGCGCAGCCGGCAGCGCGTCGGCCGTCTTCACCTTCAGCACCGCCACGCTCGAACCTTCGCTCGCCGGCTTCACGAACAGCGGCAGGCCGAGCTTCGCGACGATGTCCGTCGCGCGCGCCGCGAGGTCGTCGCCGCGCAGCACCGTCTCGAACGGCGGCGTCGGCACGCCCGTCTGCTGCCACACGAGCTTCGTGCGGAACTTGTCGAGGCCGAGCGCCGACCCGAGCACGCCGCTGCCCGTGTAGCGAATGCCGTAGAAATCGAGCGCGCCCTGGATCTGGCCGTTCTCGCCGTAACCGCCGTGCAATGCGTTGAACGCGCGCACGAACCCTTCATCCTTCAGCGCCGCCAGCGGGCGCTCGGCCGGGTCGAACGGGTGCGCGTCGATGCCCGCGTCGCGCAGGCCCTGCAGCACGAGCTTGCCCGACGTGAGCGACACCTCGCGCTCCGAGGACTCGCCGCCGAACAACACCGCCACCTTGCCGAAACGTTTCGGATCAATCCCGCTCATGTCATGCCTTCTGTTGAGTGTGCTGCGCAACCTTCGCCGGCACGCCGCCGATCGAACCCGCGCCCATCGTGATCACCACGTCGCCGTTCTGCGCGACCTTCGCCAATGCGTCCGGCACGTCGTCGACCGTCGCGACGAACACCGGGTCAACCTTCCCTACCGCGCGAAGCGCACGCGACAGCGCGTCGCCGTTGGCCGTCGAGATCGACGCCTCGCCAGCCGCGTAGACTTCCGTCAGCACCAGCGCGTCGACCGTCGACAGCACGTTGACGAAATCGTCGAAGCAGTCGCGCGTGCGCGTGTAGCGGTGCGGCTGGAACGCCAGCACGAGGCGGCGACCCGGGAACGCGCCGCGCGCGGCCGCGATCGTCGCGGCCATCTCGACCGGGTGATGGCCGTAGTCGTCGATCAGCGTGTACTGGCCGCCGTCCGCAGTCGGCACTTCGCCGTAGCGCTGGAAGCGCCGGCCAACGCCGTTGAATTCCGCCAGCGCCAGCTGGATCGCGTCGTCCGACACACCGAGATCGGTCGCGATCGCGATCGCCGCGAGCGCGTTCTGCACGTTGTGCAGGCCCGGCATGTTCAGCACGACCGCAAGCGGCGCGCGCCCGTCACGGATCACCGTGAAATGCATGCGGCCGTCGCGCGCATCGATGTCTTCCGCGCGCACCTGCGCGTCCGGCGACAGGCCGTAGCGCACGACCGGCTTCGAGATGAACGGGATGATCTGCCGCACGTTCGGATCGTCGACGCACACGACCGCGCTGCCGTAGAACGGCAGGCGCTGCGTGAATTCGATGAACGCCTGCTTGAGCCGCGCGAAATCGTGGCCGTAGGTGTCCATGTGGTCGGCATCGATGTTCGTGATGACTTCGATCACCGGGTACAGGTTCAGGAACGACGCGTCCGACTCGTCGGCCTCGGCGACGATGAAATCGCCCGTGCCGAGCCGCGCGTTCGCGCCTGCGCTGATCAGGCGCCCGCCGATCACGAAGGTCGGATCGAGCCCGCCCGCCGCGAGCACGCTCGCGACGAGGCTCGTCGTCGTGGTCTTGCCGTGCGTGCCGGCGATCGCGATGCCCTGCTTCAGGCGCATCAGCTCCGCCAGCATCACCGCGCGCTGCACGATCGGCACGCGCTTCGCGCGTGCGGCCAGCACTTCCGGGTTGTCCGAGCGCACGGCCGTCGACACGACGACCGCGTTCGCGCCCTCGATGTTCGCCGCGTCGTGGCCAATCGCGATCCGTGCGCCGAGTGCCTGGAGACGATCCGTCACCGCGTTGCGCGACAGGTCCGAGCCGCTGACCTCGTAGCCGAGGTTGACGAGCACTTCGGCGATGCCGCTCATGCCCGCGCCGCCGATCCCGACGAAATGAATGTGTTTGACGATGTGTTTCATGTCAGCCTCCGCCGGGCCGCCCCAAATCCCGATGGACAGGCTTTATGGGGAGGCTGCGCCCCCCCAAGCGAACGAAGTGAGCGTGGGGGTTGTTTCATTTAAGTTGTTCCAGGTTCGCGCCGGCCGCCTTCGCGCACACGCGCGCGACTTCGTCGGTGGCCTCGGGCTTCGCCAGCGAGCGCGAACGTTCCGCCATGTCCGCGAGCGATTCCCGCGACTGGCCGCGCAGCCAGTCGGCAAGCAGTTCCGCCGACAGGTCGCGTTGTTGGACCAGCACGGCCGCGCCCGCATCGGCGAGGAACGCGGCGTTGCTCGTCTGGTGATCGTCGACCGCGTACGGGAACGGCACGAACAGCGCCGCCACGCCCACCGCCGCGATCTCCGACACCGTCATCGCCCCTGACCGGCAGATCACCAGATCCGCCGCCGCATACGCGGCCGCCATATCGTCGATGAACGGCACGAGCCGCACGTCTTCGCCGGCCGCGAAACCGGCCGCTTCGTAATTCGACTTCAGCGCGTCGATGTGCTTTGCGCCAGCCTGATGCACGATGCGCGGGCGCTCACCCGGCGCCAGCATCGCCAGCGCGCGCGGCACGACTTCATTCAGCGCGGCCGCCCCGAGGCTGCCGCCGACGACCAGCACGTTCAGCCGGCCGCTGCGCGCTGCATAGCGTGCTTTGGGCGCTTCCGTGCCGGCAAGTTCCGCGCGAATCGGGTTACCCGTCCATTCCGCGTGCGGGAGCGCACCGGGGAACGCGACGAGCACGCGTTTCGCGAATTTCGCGAGCACCTTGTTCGTCAGGCCCGCGATCGAATTCTGTTCATGCAGCACGAGCGGACGGCCCGACAGCGCGGTCATCACGCCCGCCGGGAACGTGATGTAGCCGCCCATCCCGAGCACGACGTCGGGCCGCACGCGGCGCAGCGCGGCAAGGCTCTGCCCGCATGCGCGCAGCAGGTTGAACGGCAGCGTCAGCTTGGTCTTCAGGCCCTTGCCGCGCAGCCCGCCGAACCGCACGTATTCCATCGGAATGCCGTGCTTCGGCACGAGCGTCGCTTCCATCCCGGCCGGATTGCCGAGCCACACGACGCGCCAGCCCGCCGCTTCCATCCGGTGCGCGACCGCGAGCCCCGGGAACACGTGGCCCCCGGTGCCGCCTGCCATCACCATCAGCGTGCGTTGCGACGCGGTCATACCTTCCCTCCGCGCATCAGCACCCGGTTTTCGTAGTCGACCCGCAGCAGCACCGCGAGCGCGACGCAGTTCAGCAGAATGCCCGAGCCGCCGTAGCTCACCAGCGGCAGCGTCAGGCCCTTGGTCGGCAGCAGCCCGAGGTTCACGCCCATGTTGATGAAGGTCTGCGCACCGAACCAGATGCCGATACCTTTCGCCATCAGGCCCGCGAACGTGCGATCGAGTGCGAGCGCCTGGCGGCCGATCTCGAACGCGCGGCGCACGATCCAGTAGAACAGCAGGATCACGACCAGCACGCCGACGAAACCGAGCTCCTCGCCGATCACCGCGAGGATGAAGTCGGTATGTGCTTCCGGCAGGTAGTTGAGCTTCTCGACGCTACCGCCGAGGCCGACGCCGAACCACTCGCCGCGGCCGAACGCGATCAGCGAGTGCGTGAGCTGGTACGCCTTGCCCTGCGCGTAGCGCTCGTCCCACGGATCGAGGTACGCGAAGATCCGCTCGCGACGCCACGGCGACAGCCACACCAGCATCGTGAAGGTGCCGATCGCGGTCGCAACGAGGCCGCCGAACAGCTTGCCGTTCACGCCGCCGAGGAACAGCACGCCCATCGCGATCGCCGCGACCACCATGAACGCACCCATGTCCGGCTCGAGCAGCAGCAGCGCCCCGACCAGGCCGACCGCGAACGCCATCGGCAGGAAGCCCTTGGCGAAGCTCTGCATGTATTCCTGCTTGCGCACCGTGTAGTTCGCCGCGTAGATCGTCACCGCGAGCTTCATGATTTCCGACGGCTGCATGTTCGTGATGCCGAGCGGAATCCAGCGGCGCGCACCGTTCACGCCCTTGCCGACGTGCGGAATCAGCACGATCACGAGGCTGACGAGCGCGATCAGGAAGAGTTGCGGCGCGTATTTGTCCCACGTCGACACCGGCACGCGGAACGCGATCACCGCCGCGATGAACGCGACGACGAGCGAGATGCAGTGGCGCATCAGGAACGCGTAATCGTGATACGACGCGTATTTCGGCGAATCGGGCATCGCGATCGACGCCGAATACACCATCACGACGCCGAGCCCGAGCAGTGCGATCGCGACCCACAGCAGCGAATAGTCGAAGTCGAGCATCCGCGAACGGCTCGGGCGCACGCCGTTGACGACGCTCGCAAGGCCGCCCGTCGCGGCGCGCGTGGCGGATGCGACGCGGCCGCCCGCGGCATTGCCGCCGGTGTCGCGGCGATCGTTGAAGCGGGAGACGAGGCGATCGGACCAGCTCATGGCGTCGCTCCTTTATCGATGGCGATTTCGTCGACCGCCGCGCGGAACACATCCGCGCGATGGGCGTAGTTCCTGAACATGTCGAGGCTCGCGCATGCAGGCGACAGCAGCACCGCATCGCCAGGCTCGGCGAGGTCGGCCGCCGCGTGCACCGCCCCTTCGAGCGTCGTGTGGTCGGCGAGCGGCACGCCCGTTTCGGCGAGCGTGTCGCGGATCGCCGGTGCGTCACGGCCGATCAGCATCACCGCCCGGCACCAGCGCGCGACCGGCGCAACCAGCGGTGCGAAATCCTGCCCCTTGCCGTCGCCGCCCGCGATCAGCACGATCTTCTGCGCAAGCCCGTCGAGCGCGGCAACCGTCGCGCCAACGTTCGTACCCTTGCTGTCGTCGACGTAGTCCACGTCGTCGATCGTCGCGATCACTTCGACGCGATGCGCTTCGCCGCGGTACTCGCGCAGCGCGTGCAGCAACGGTGCGGCCGGCAGGTCGATCGCGCGTGCGAGCGCGAATGCGGCCAGCGCGTTCGCCGCGTTGTGCAGCCCGCGGATGCGCAGCGCGTCGGCCGGCATCAGGCGCTTCTGCGCGATGTCGGGCGTATGCGCGTCGCGCTTGCGCCGACGGGTCGTCGTCGCAACCTCATCCGGTGCGTCGCGATCGACGGCTTCGACCAGCCACGCGATGCCGTTGTCGCGCGACAGCCCGTAGTCGCCGTCCTGCACCGGTTCGTTCAGGCCGAATGTGACCGTGCGCGGCGCATCGGCCGCGCCGGCGGCCGGCGCGAACTTCATCACGGCCGCATCGTCGCGGTTCAGCACGCGCGTGGTCGTCGCGCCGAAGATCCGGCCCTTGGCCTGCGCGTACGCGTCGAAGCTGCCGTGCCAGTCGAGGTGATCCTGCGTGATGTTGAGGATCGCGGCCGCATCGGGCGCGAACGTGCGCGCGGTCTCGAGCTGGAAGCTCGACAGTTCGAGCACCCACACGTCGGGCAGCGCGGTTTCGTCGATCGCGCCAGCGAGCCGGTCGAGCATCGCGGGGCTGATGTTGCCCGCGACGGCGACCTTCTTGCCCGAGCGCTGACACAGCAGGCCGGTGAGGCTCGTCGTCGTGGTCTTGCCGTTGGTGCCCGTGATCGCGAGCACTTTCGGCTGGTAGCCGCTCGTGCCGAGCGCACGCAGCGCCTGCGCGAAGAATTCCAGCTCGCCCCACACTGCGACGCCCTGCTCGTTGGCGGCCGCGACCAGCGCCGCGAGTGCCGGTTCGAGCGGCGACAGCCCGGGGCTCAGCCCGACGAGCTCGATACCGCCGTCGAGCAGCGCAGGCGTGAACGCCCCGCCGACGAATTCCGCATCGATGCCTTCGGCCTGCAGCGCGGCAAGGTTCGGCGGCGCCTCGCGGGTATCGGCAATACGCAGCCGGCACCCGTGCCTCGCGCACCATCGCGCGATCGCGAGACCCGATTCCCCGAGCCCCAGTACGAGCACCATCGGCCGTTGCCGATCTCCAAACATCTCGCCAGACATCCTTGTTACCTTTCCTTTACCGCAGCTTGAGGGTGGTCAGACCGAACAGGCACAGCATCAGCGTGATGATCCAGAAACGCACGACCACCTGCGTTTCCTTCCAGCCGGACAATTCGAAATGGTGATGCAGCGGCGCCATCTTCAGCAGACGTCGCCCTTCGCCGTAGCGCTTCTTCGTGTACTTGAACCACGAAACCTGCAGCATCACCGACAGCGTTTCCGCGACGAAGATGCCGCCCATGATGAACAGCACGATTTCCTGGCGCACGATCACCGCGACCGTGCCGAGCGCGCCGCCGAGCGCCAGCGCGCCGACGTCGCCCATGAACACCTGCGCGGGGTGCGTGTTGTACCAGAGGAACGCGAGCCCTGCCCCACCCATCGCGGAACAGAAGATCAGCAATTCGCCCGCGCCCGGAATGTGCGGGAACAACAGGTATTTTGAATAGACCGCGCTGCCCATCACGTACGCGAACACACCCAGCGACGCACCGACCAGCACGACCGGCATGATCACGAGGCCATCGAGGCCGTCGGTCAGGTTCACCGCATTGCTCGCGCCGACGATCACGAAGTACGTCAGCACGATGAAGCCCCACACGCCGAGCGGGTAGCTGATCGACTTCAGGAACGGCAGCATCAGGTCGGCGCGTGCCGGCAGTCCCATCGACAGGCCGCTCCTCACCCATGCCATGAACAGGTCGAACACGCGCACGTTGTTCGCCTCGGACACGCTGAAGGCGAGGTAGACGGCTGCGAACAGCCCGATCACCGATTGCCAGAAATACTTCTCGCGCGACGACATCCCGCGCGGGTCCTTGTGGACGACCTTGCGGTAATCGTCGACCCAGCCAATCACGCCGAAACCGAACGTGACGAGCATCACGATCCAGATGAAACGGTTCGTCAGGTCGCCCCAGAGCAGCGTCGCGACCGCGATGCCGATCAGGATCAGCACGCCGCCCATCGTCGGCGTGCCGGACTTGACCAGGTGCGTCTGCGGGCCGTCCTTGCGCACGGCCTGACCGACCTTCATTTGCGTCAGCTTGCGGATCACCCACGGTCCGCACACGAGCCCGATCCCGAGCGCGGTGATGGTAGCCATCACCGCACGGAACGTGAGGTACGTGAACAAGCGCAAAAAGCTTGCGTCTCCTTGCAGCCATTGCGCCAGCGCCAGCAGCATGCTTCCTTCCTTCTACTCAGTGTGCAGCGGGCGCCGTGCCCGCCGCGGGTTGGTTCGTCAGCGCGTCGACCACGCGCTCCATCTTCATGTACCGCGAGCCCTTCACGAGCAGCGTCGCCTGCGCGCCGTAGCCCGCCGCGAGCAGTGCTTCGACCAGCGCGCCGACGTCGCCGAAATGGCGGGCCGTGTCGCCGTATGCCGCGCAGGCGTCGCGCGACGCGTCGCCGAGCGCGAACAGCGCGTCGATCCCGCGCTCGCGTGCGTAGGCACCGACCTCGCGATGGAAAGCCGGCCCTTCGTCGCCGACCTCGCCCATGTCGCCGATCACCAGCACGCGCGGCGCCGGTTGCGCGGCGAGCACGTCGATCGCGGCGCGCATCGAATCGGGATTCGCGTTGTACGTATCGTCGACGACCGTTGCACCCGCGAGGCTGCCTGCGATCGCCTGCTTCACCTGCAGCCGGCCCTTGACCGGCTCGAACGATTCGAGGCCCTGCTTGATCGCCGACAGCGCGACACCGGCGCCCAGCGCCGCGGCCGTAGCGGCCAGCGCGTTGCGCGCGTTGTGCTCGCCGAGCGCACGCAGCCGCACTGTGACGGCGCCCGCCGGCGTGTCGATCGCAAGGTCGCCGCCGTGAAGGCGGCCCGTGACCTGCGCGTCGTTCTGCCGTTCGGCATCGTGCAGCGCGAAATCGAGGATCCGGTTACCGGTCGCCGCAACGCGCCAGATGCCCGCATACGCGTCATCGGCCGGGAACACCGCAACACCATCCGGCGGCAGCGCATGAATCACGGCCGCGTGTTCAAGCGCGACGGCTTCGACCGTCGCCATGAATTCCTGGTGCTCGCGCTGCGCGTTGTTGACGAGCGCGACCGTCGGCGCCGTGAGGCGCGCGAGGACTTCGGTCTCGCCCGGGTGATTCATCCCGATCTCGATCACCGCGAGACGATGCGCGGCCGACAGGCGCAGCAGCGTCAGCGGCAGGCCGACATCGTTGTTCAGGTTGCCGGCCGTCGCGAGCCGCGCGTCGGCGCCGACCGCCGCCGCGAAGATCGACGCGATCATTTCCTTGACGGTCGTCTTGCCGTTGCTGCCCGTCACCGCGACGACCGGCAGCGCGAATCGTTTGCGCCAGCCATGCGCAAGCGCGCCAAGTGCGGCACGCGTTTCGCCGCCTTCGATCGCCGGCATCGTGACGCCCGCCGGCACGTGCGCGACCAGCGCCGCGGCGGCACCGCGCGCGGCGACGTCGCCGAGGAAGTCGTGCGCGTCGAAGCGCTCGCCTTTCAGTGCGACGAACAGGTCGCCGGGGCCTGCCGTCCGGCTGTCCGTCGACACGCGGTCGAACGTGACGCCCGCGTCGCCGTGGACGGTTGCGCCGGGGATCAGGCGAGCGGCTTCGCCGAGACTGAGCATCGTCATTCGGCGCCTCCCTTGCCATGCGTCGCGCGCGCTGCCAGCGCGAGCCGTGCGTGATCCTGGTCGGAGAACGTGCGCTTCTTGCCCATGATTTCCTGCGTGGCCTCGTGGCCCTTGCCGGCCAGCACGACGACATCTTCGCGCGCCGCGCCGCGCACGGCCTGCAGGATCGCGCTCGCGCGATCCTCGATACGGCGTGCGTGATCGGGCGCAGTCATACCCGCGACGATCTGGTCGATGATGCGCTGCGGATCCTCGCTGCGCGGGTTGTCGCTCGTGACGAAGGTTTCATCGGCGAACCGCTCCGCGATCGCGCCCATCAGCGGGCGCTTCGTCGTATCGCGATCGCCGCCGCAGCCGAACATGCAGACGAGCCGGCCACCGCGCGCCGTGGCGATCGGGCGCAGCGCGTCGAGCGTCTTTTCGAGCGCGTCGGGCGTGTGTGCGTAGTCGATCACGACGAGCGGTTCGTCGTTCTGCAGCCGGCCGCCGAGCCGCTGCATCCGGCCGTTGACGGACTCGAGCCGTGCGATCTCGGCAAGCGCCGCGTCGAACGGCACGTCGGCCGCGAGCAGCGAGCCGAGCACCGCGAGCAGGTTGCTGACGTTGAACGTGCCGAGCGTGCCGACTTCGACGTCCGCGTCGCCCCACGACGAACGCAGGCGGAACGCCGTGCCAGTCGTGGTGGCGCGCACGTCGAGCGCGACCAGTTCGCGATCGGCGTCCGGCGCCGCTGCGTCGCCGATCCCGTACGCGATCGTGCGCACGCGGCCGGCCAGTTTCTCGAGCAAACGCTGTCCGGCCGCGTCGTCGCGGTTGACGACCGCCGCACGCAGGCCGCGCCATGCGAACAGCTTCGCCTTCGCGGCCTCGTACGCATCGAACGTACCGTGATAGTCGAGGTGATCCTGCGTGAGATTCGTAAACACCGCGATGTCGAACGCCGTACCGTTCACGCGCCCCTGGTGCAGCGCATGCGACGACACTTCCATTGCCACGGCCTTCGCGCCCGCGTCGCGCAACTGCGCAAGGCTGCGCTGCAATTGCGACGCATCGGGGGTCGTGAAGCCGGTCGGCACGAGCTGGCCGGGCATCCCGGTGCCAAGCGTGCCGATCACCGCGCACGGCTGGTGCAGCGCCGTCAGCGCGGCGGCGATCCATTGCGTGCACGACGTCTTGCCGTTCGTGCCGGTCACACCCACCGCGAGCAGGCTGTCGCTCGGATCACCATACCAGCCGCTGGCGATCTCGCCTGCAAGCTGGTCGAGCGCAGGCACCGCAAGCGCGACAGGAACGGCCGGCGCAGCGGCCAGCCCTTCCGGCTGGTACAGCACGGCGGCCGCACCGCGCGCGACGGCGTCGGCGATGAAGGCTCGATTGTCCGCCCCGTCGACTGCATACGCGACAAACACGTCGCCAGCCTTGAGGCTGCGCGTGTCGGCATGCAGTTGCGCTGCGGAGGCCACATGCTGACGCAGCCACGCAAGCGCAGCTGCGATCTGCTGATGCGCCGGATGGGAACTGCGAGCGGCGCTCATCGAACAACTCCTGGTGAATTACGCGTCGTGCTGGACACGATCATATGCTTCGCACCGCCACCCGCGGCCAGCTTTTGCGGCCCGGTTGCGGAAGGTGCTGCCGGCGAATCGTCAGACACGACGAGCTGCTTGATCGGCATGTTCGGCGGCACGTTCAGCGCACGCATCGTGTCGCCGGCGATTGCCGAGAATACGGGGCCGGACACCTGGCCGCCGAAGTGGCTGCCGGCGGTCGGCTCGTCGACCGACACCGCGACGACGATGCGCGGATTCGGCATCGGCGCCATCCCGACGAACGACGCGCGGTACTTGCGCGTGTAGCCGTGACCTTCATGCTTGTACGCGGTGCCGCTCTTGCCGCCGACGCGATAACCCGGCACGGCCGCATCCGGCGACGTGCCGCCCGGCGCGACCACCGTCTCGAGCATCGCGCGCACTTCGCGCGCGGTGGTCGGGTTGAACACCTGCGTGCCCACGACCGGCTGGTTGGGGTCGGTCTTGAAAATGGTCACGGGCATCAGCTCGCCGTCATGCGCGATTGCCGTGTAGGCACGCGCGAGCTGGAACAGCGACACCGACAGGCCGTAGCCGTACGACATCGTCGCCTGTTCGATGCGGCGCCAGCTCTTCCACGGACGCAGGCGGCCGGCCACCGCGCCCGGGAAGCCGACCTTCGGCGCCTGGCCGAGGCCGATGCTCGTATACATATTCCACATTTCCTCGGGCCGCATCGTCATCGCGATCTTCGTCGCGCCGATGTTGCTCGACTTCTGGATCACGCCGCCGACCGTCAGCGTGCCGAAACCCGCGTCGTCGGTAATCGGTGCACCGTCGAGCACGAAATGCCCGTTGCCCGTCTCGACGAGCGTGTTCGGCGTCACGCGGTGCAGGTCCAGCGCGAGCGACACCGTAAACGGCTTCATGATCGAGCCCGGCTCGAACACGTCGGTCATGATCCGGTTGCGCAACTGCTCGCCCGTCATGCGCGAGCGGTCGTTCGGGTTGTACGTCGGGTAGTTGACGAGTGCCAGCACCTCGCCGGTGCGCACGTCGACGACCATCGCCGCACCGGCCTTCGCCTTGAACTTCTCGACGGCGGCCTTCAGGTTCGCGTACGCGATGTACTGGATCTTGCTGTCGATCGACAGGTCGACATCCGTGCCGTTGTGCGGCGGGATCTGCTCGGCGACGTCCTCGACGATGTGCCCCATCCGGTCCTTGATCACGCGACGCACGCCCGACGTGCCGGACAGCATCTTCTGGTCGCCCAGCTCGACGCCTTCCTGCCCTTCGTCCTCGACGTTCGTGAAGCCGATCAGGTGAGCGGTGATCTCGCCTTCCGGATAGAAGCGCTTGTACTCGTTGCGCTGATAGATACCGGGAATGTCGAGCGCGGCGACCTTGTCGGCGACGTCGATCGGCACCTGGCGCTTGACGTAGACGAAACCCTTGTCTTCCGACAGCTTCACGCGCAGTTCCTTCGACGTCATGCCGAGTAGCTTGCCGAGCTGGTTGACCTTGTCGGCGTCGAGATCGTCCGGCACCGCGTCGGGAATCGCCCAGATCGCGCGCACGGGCAGGCTCGTCGCGAGCACGAGCCCGTTACGGTCGAGGATCTTGCCGCGCGTCGCCGGCAGATCGAGCGTGCGCTGGTAGCGGCTTTCGCCCTGCTTCCGATAGAACGCGTTGCCGGGCCCCTGGATCCAGAACGCGCGCGCGGCCAGCGCGACGAACGCCATGAACAGCATGAACACGACGAGCTTCGAGCGCCACATCGGCAGATGCACGCCCAGCACGGGGCTCGACGAGAACTTCACGTTCTGGCGCTTCTGGGACGGCTTCATCGCGCGCCTCCCTTACCCTTGGCGGTCGTGTCCGCCGAAGCCGGGATCGGCGCATCGATCGCCTTCGCTGCGCCCGGCGGCAGCGTCAGGTATTGCGTGCGGCCGGTCGTGATCGGCTGCATCTTCAGTGAATCGTTCGCGAGCTGCTCGATGCGCGACGTCTTCGACAGCGCGCTCTGCTGATATTGAAGCTGCGCGTAGTCCTGCTGGAGCTGACGCTCCTGCGACTGTGCACGCTGCAGCTGGATGAAGATCTGGCGCTGCTGGTTCGTCGAATTGACGACCGACAACGCGCAACCCATCACGATGATCAGCAGGAAGATATTGAAGCGGCTCATGGCGTGACGCGCTCCGCGATGCGCATCACGGCCGAGCGGGCGCGCGGATTCGCAGCGACTTCCGCTTCACTCGGAAACTGGCGGCTGATGATCTTGAGCGGCGGGCTCGGGAGGTCGACGGCGCGGATCGGCAGGCGACGATCGACCGCAGGCGCACTCGCGTGCGCCTGCATGAATCGCTTGACGATCCGGTCCTCGAGTGAATGAAAGCTGATGACCACCAGCCGCCCCCCTTGCTCCAGCAACGACAGTGCCGCGTCTAGTACGACTTGCAGGTCCGCAAGCTCTTGATTGACGTGAATCCGTATAGCCTGAAAGGTGCGGGTTGCCGGATCCTTGCCCTTCTCACGGGTTTTGACGACGTGACCCACGATTTGGGCAAGCTCGCCCGTGGTGTCGAGAGGCCCAAGACGGTCGGACTCTGCCCGGCGAGCAACAAGCGCCTTTGCAATCTGAAAAGCAAACCGTTCTTCCCCATAATCCCGTATCACCTCCGTCAATTCCTGCACCGAAGCCCGTGCGAGCCATTCCGCCGCCGACTCGCCGCGCGTCGGGTCCATCCGCATGTCCAGCGGACCATCGGCGCGGAAGCTGAAGCCGCGCGCCGGATCGTCCACCTGCGGCGAGGACACGCCCAGGTCGAGCAACACCCCCGACACCTTCTCGACGCCGCGCGCCGCAAGCGCGTCGCGCATCGATGCAAAGCTGTCATGCACGATCGAGAAGCGCGCATCCTCGATGCCTTGCGCCGTCTCGATCGCCCTCGGATCCTTGTCGAACGCGATCAGCCGCCCGCCCGGCGCCAGCCGCGCGAGCACCGCACGGCTATGGCCGCCGCGCCCGAACGTGCCGTCGACATAAATGCCGTCCGGTCGCGTCACGAGCGATTCGACCGCTTCGTCCAACAACACGGTCCGATGCTGCAATTCGTTTCCCATCGCGGGCGTCTCCGTCACCGCAATCAGAACGTGAAATTCTTCAGCGCGTCGGGCATGCCCTGCGCCATCGCTGCCTGCTCCTTCGCGTTGTAGGTTTGCGAATCCCACAGCTCGAAGTGACTACCCATTCCCAACAACATGACTTCCTTTTCCAGTCCGGCTGCCATGCGCAGCTCGGGCGATACGAGAATCCGGCCCGCGCTGTCGAGATCGACATCCATCGCATTGCCGAGAAAAATGCGCCGCCACCAGTGCGCGTCCATCGGCAGCGCGGCGATCTTGGCGCGGAATACTTCCCATTCGGGGCGCGGAAACAGCAACAGGCAGCCGTCCGGGTGCTTGGTCACAGTCACCCGTCCTTCTGCCTGTCCTTGCAGCGCTTCGCGATAGCGAGCCGGCACCGACATCCGCCCTTTCGCATCGAGCGTCAGCGCCGACGCCCCTTGGAACACTTTCCGCTCTCCCGTTCAGGGCACCGAAGCACCCGCTCAATGCTGAGAATTTAGCCGGAATAGCCCGCCAAATCACACAAAAATACACTTTCTCACACTGTCTCCCACTTTAGAGGAAGGGTGTGGCACGGTCAAGGGAGCGGCCCGCTTTTTTGACGAATTTTGTTAGTTAGAACAAGGACTTACGCGCACATGCTCATGCGGCCCCTCATTCCAAAAACCGTTATAAATGAATGAGCTAGTGCAACTTGTGAAGGTGATACGTGAGAAAGACGGGCCAGACGGGTGTGCGGACGGGGCTTTCGGGGGCGGGAAAACGAGGAATAAACGGGCGGTATCAGCGGTGGGGAACCGGGGCGACGTCACGCATCGCCCCGGTGGGAATCTCACAGATAGTACGCAGTGCTCGTCATGACTTTCGACGCGGCGCGCATCAGCATTCGCGCGGGCAGCGGCAGCTCGATCCCGCCTGCGTCGGCCGCGGCCTTGCCGTGTTTCACTTCGTCGATACGCATCTGGTCGACGATCGCACGCGACGCGGTATCGGCCGCCGGCAACTCGGACATGTGGCCTTCGAGATGGCTCTCGACCTGCCGCTCGGTCTCGGCCATGAAGCCGAGGCTGACCTTGTCGCCGAGCGCGCCGGCCGCCACGCCGATCGCGAGCGAACCCGCATACCAGAGCGGGTTCAGCAGGCTCGGGCGCGAGTCGAGCTCTTTCAGGCGATGCGCGGTCCACGCGAGGTGATCCTCCTCCTCGCGCGCGGCCTCCTCGAACATCGCCTTCGCCGATGCCGTACGCGCGGTGAGTTTCTGCGCCTGATACAGCGCCTGCGCGCAGACCTCGCCGACGTGGTTCACGCGCATCAGCCCGGCGGCATGCGTACGCTCTGCGGGCGTCAACTCGACGGCCGGCGCCTCTGCCGGTGCGGGCACCGGCCGGCTCATCCGGCTAATGCCGGTCAGCGATCGCAGGCCGCGATCGAATTCGCTGATCAGTTCATCAAACACCATCCTGTTCTCCTGGCTGCAGGTGCTGCCGCGAGCGGCAAGGGCACGAGTCCGCTGCGTAACCGACTTGATTATTCAGCGGAAATTGCGGTTAACCCGTGATTTTAACCATTGTTGCATAAACGAAACATGGCGACCTTGAGCTGCGGCATTTCGCTTTGTGGCAAAAAACGGTTTTGCTACATTACGTGCGACTTCTTGCGAAGTTGATGGGGCCCGTCAACAGAACATAACTATCCGCCCCGCCAAAAAAATTCAGTGATTCTTGGAGATCCGTTAATGAAAAAGTCGCTTCTCGCGCTCGTCGCGCTGGGCGCGTTCGCTGGCGCTGCCCATGCGCAAAGCAGCGTGACGCTTTACGGCATCATCGATGAAGGCCTGCTCTTCAACAACAACGCGGGCGGCAAGCACCTGTACAGCATGGCCAGCGGCGTGATGCAAGGCAGCCGCTTCGGCATGCGCGGTACCGAAGACCTCGGTGGCGGCCTGAAGGCGATCTTCACCCTCGAAAACGGTTTTGACGTGAACAGCGGCAAGCTCGGTCAGGGCGGCCTGATGTTCGGTCGTCAGGCTTACGTCGGCCTGTCGAGCCAGTACGGTACGGTCACGCTGGGTCGTCAATACGACTCCGTCGTCGACTTCGTCGGCCCGCTCGAAGCAGGCGACCAGTGGGGTGGCTACATCGCCGCTCACCCGGGTGACCTCGACAACTTCAACAACGCGTACCGCGTGAACAACGCGGTCAAGTTCACGAGCAACACCTACGGTGGCTTCTCGTTCGGCGGCGTGTACAGCTTCGGCGGTCAGGCAGGCCAGTTCTCGAAGAACCAGGTCTGGTCGCTCGGCGCAGGCTACAACAACGGCCCGTTGGTCTTGGGCGTCGGCTACTTGAACGCACGCACGCCGAACCAGTTCGGCGGCATGTTCAACAACGGTTCGACGTCGTCGTCGGTCTCGTCGCCGATCTACGGCGCGTACGCGAACAACGCGAACACGTACCAGGTCATCGGTGCTGGCGGTGCCTACACATTCGGCGCAGCGACGATCGGCGCAACGTACTCGAACACGAAGTTCAAGGGTTTCTCGGCAGGCCCGTTCGTGAACCAGTCCGCGACGTTCAACAACGGCGAACTCAACTTCAAGTATCAGTTGACCCCGGCGCTGATTCTCGGCGCGGCGTACGACTACACGCAAGGCAGCAAGATCAACGGCAGCTCGGCAGCCAAGTATCACCAGGGCTCGCTGGGTGTCGACTACTTCCTGTCGAAGCGCACGGACGTCTACGCGATCGGCGTGTACCAGCACGCATCGGGCAACGTGCTCGACGCGAACGGCAACGTGATCCAGGCAACCGCAGCGATCAACGGTCTCGCAGGTTCGAGCACCAGCAACCAGGTCGCAGCACGCGTCGGTATCCGTCACAAGTTCTAATCAGCTTGCCTGACAAGCCGCAGCATATTGAAGGCGCCTTCGGGCGCCTTTTTCTTTTCCGGTCGGTGCAGCCGCAAAGCCGAAGCGCGGCGAATCGTATCGACTACGACGCGCTCGTCGCGGAGCAACGCGCCGTCCCTGTTGCGTCGATACGCACTGCAGCCGGCTCGGGCGGCCTCGTTCGGAAACAACCTCTTTGGGGCGGCGCCGCAAACAAAAAAAGCCCGGCACAAGCCGGGCTTTTTCGTTCGATCGATCACGCCGTCATGCGCGCCCGTCGCGGAGTTCGCGCCGCAGGATCTTGCCGACGTTCGTTTTCGGCAGCTCGGTACGGAACTCGACCAGCTTCGGTCGCTTGTAGCCGGTGAGCCGCTCCTTGCAGTAGGCGAGGATGTCCTTGTCGGTGAGCGCCGGGTCCTTCTTCACGACGAACAGCTTCACGGCTTCGCCGGAATGCTCGTCGGGCACGCCAACGGCCGCCACCTCGAATACGCCCGGGTGCGACGCCACCACGTCCTCGACTTCGTTCGGGTACACGTTGAAGCCCGATACGAGGATCATGTCCTTCTTCCGGTCGACGATCTTCACGTAACCTCGCGCATCCATCACGCCGACGTCGCCCGTCTTGAAGAAGCCGTCCGCGAACATGACCTTCGCGGTTTCGTCCGGCCGGTTCCAGTAGCCGGCCATCACCTGCGGCCCGCGGATGCAGATCTCGCCGGGTTCGCCGAGCGCGACGTCGTTGCCGGCGTCGTCGCGAATCGCCACTTCGGTGGACGGCAGCGGCAGGCCGATCGTCCCGCTATATTCGGTTGCCGTCACCGGGTTGCAGGTCGCCACCGGCGATGTTTCCGACAGCCCGTAGCCTTCGATGATCGCGGTATGGGTCTTTTCGTACCAGCGTTTCGCGACGCCTTCCTGGATCGCCATGCCGCCGCCGTTGGCGATCACGAGCTTCGACAAGTCGAGCTGATTGAATTCCGGGTGGTTCAGCAGTGCGTTGTACAGCGTGTTGACCGCCGGGATCGTCGAGATCTGGTAGCCCTTCAGCTCCTTGATCATGCCGGCGATGTCGCGCGGGTTCGGGATCAGGATGCCCATGCCACCGGTACGCATCGTCAGGAAGCCGCAGACGGTCAGCGCGAACACGTGATACAGCGGCAGCGCGACAACGGTCACGAACTGTTTCACGTCCGGGAACTTCTCATGCGCCGGATGATGCCAGGCGCCCGCCTGCAGCACGTTCGACACGATGTTCCGGTGCAGCAGCGTCGCCCCCTTCGCCACGCCGGTCGTACCGCCCGTGTATTGCAGGAACGCGACGTCATCCGGGCCGATCTTCTGCGCCTTGAATGCCTGGCGTGCACCTTCCGACAACGCGGCCTTGAAGCGCGTGAACGCCGGCAACTGCCAGGCAGGCACCATCTTCTTCACGTTGCGCACGACGTAGTTGACGAGCCATCCCTTGATGCCCAGCAGATCGCCCATCGATGCGACGACGACGTGCTTGACGCCCGTATTCGCGATGACGGCCTGCAGCGTCGACGCGAAATTCTCGAGGATGACGATCGCCTCCGCGCCGCTGTCCTTCAGCTGATGCTCGAGCTCGCGCGGCGTATAGAGCGGGTTGACGTTGACGACGGTGTAGCCCGCACGCAGTACCGCGGCGATCGCCACGGGATACTGCAGCACGTTCGGCATCATGATCGCGACGCGCGCCCCGCGCGCAAGCCCACGCGATTGCAACCATGCGCCGAACTGGCGAGACAGCTTGTCGAGTTCGCCGTACGTGATGCCCTTGCCCATGCAGACGAACGCCGTGCGGTCGCGATACTGCCGGAAGCTTTCGTCGAGCAGGTCCGGGACAGAGGGATAAGGAGACGCGTCAATTTCGGCTGGAACGCCGGGTGGGTACGATTTCAGCCAAATTTTGTCCATACTGCGCGTCTCCTCACAGATTTTCGAATGGTCGTGCTAAAACGCATCGTAACGGCTCGCTCGCCTCGAGACAACAGGGTTAGATGTCCACTTCGAACTTCCGTGGAAATTCGTCTGATCATACGGTGATATCCGATCAAATGCGTTCAACTTCCACGAGGCAATCGTAGAACGTCGCCGAATTGCCAAGATCGGTGAGCGCCTGGCTCGTCACTTCATTCGCGTTTCTGCCGTCCGGCGACAGCTTCTTCCACCAGATCGACAGTCCGACGACGAGCCCTGCGCGTGCGCGATCGGTAATTCTCGCGAGCGCCTGCATCGATCCGCGGTCGTTGAAGATGCGAACGACCTCACCTTCGGCGATACCGCGCGCATCGGCGTCAGACGGGTGGATGTCGAGATGCGGCTCGCCTTCGGTATGACGCAGGCTGTCGACGTTCACGAACGTACTGTTCAGGAAGTGGCGGGCCGGCGGCGAGATCATCGCGAGCGGATAGCGTGCGGCGAGCTCGGGCGCGGCCTCGGCCGATTCGAACGGCGGCAGGTAGTCGGGCACGGGATCCACGCCCATCTGCTCGAGTCGCGGGCTGTAGAACTCGCACTTGCCGGACGGCGTACGGAAACCGCCGTTCGCGAACGGCGCCTCCGGCAGCTTGAGCTTCAGCCAGCCATCGCGCTTCAGCGTGTCCCAGTCGCTGTCGAGCACTGGATCGTCCCAGCGGAGCGCCGCGCGCGCGACCTCTTCGTCGCTGTGATAAAGCGCGGGTTCGTCGAGCCGCATACTGCGCGCGATACCACGGAAGATTTCCGTATTCGGTCGCGCATCTCCCACCGGCGGAATCGACGGCAGGTTCGCCATCACGTAGGTGTGGCCGTACGATTTGTGGATATCCAGATGCTCGAGCTGCGTGGTTGCCGGCAACACAATGTCGGCGAAATCAACGGTATCTGTCTTGAAATGCTCGAGAACGACCGTGAACAGATCGTCACGCGCGAACCCTGCCGCTACCTTCGAAGAGTCCGGCGCGACCGCCACCGGGTTCGAGTTGTACACGATGATCGCTTCGACCTTCGGCCCGAAGGTTGCATCGCCTTGGTGCAACAGCGCGTCGCCGATCGCGTTCATGTTGATGATGCGCGGCAGCTTGTGCGGCCAGCCCGGCATCAAATCCGGACGCAGCAGCGCGGCCTGGTTGACTGGCGCGGATTCCGACGACGACAGCAATAGGCCGCCGGCCCGATCCCGCCAGGCGCCCGTCAGCGCCGGCAGGCTTGCGATCGCGCGTACGGCGTTGCCACCGCCGCGGACACGCTGCATGCCGTAGTTGAGGCGGATCGATACCTTGCGGGTAGCACCGTAACGACGCGCAAGGTCGACCAGTTCCGACACGTCGATACCGCAGATCTGCGCAACGCGTTCCGGCGGATAGGACATCGCACGCTCCTTGAGCGCGTCGAAACCTAGCGTATGGCTGGCGATGTAGTCGTGATCGAGCAGGTTTTCGGTAATCAGCACGTGCATCATGCCGAGTGCGAACGCGCCGTCGGTGCCGGGTTTCAACGCGATGTGCTGATGACACTTCTCCGCTGTCAGCGAACGATACGGATCGATGGCGACAAGGCGTGCGCCGCGGCGCTTCGCTTCCTGCGCACGCGTCCAGAAGTGCAGGCTCGACGCGATCGGGTTTGCGCCCCAAATCAGAATCAGCTCGCTTTCCTCGAAATGCTCGAGGTGCATGCCGAGGCTCCCGCCATAGGTGTAGCGCAACCCTGCTGCACCGGCCGCCGCGCAGATCGTGCGCTCGAGCCGCGAGGCACCGAGCTTGTGGAAGAACCGCTGGGCAATGCCCTCCCCCTGCACGAGCCCCATCGTCCCCGCATAGCTGTACGGCACGATCGCTTCCGGTGCGCGCTCCGCGATTTCACCGAGACGACGGCCGATCTCATCGAACGCCTCGTCCCAACTGATCGGTACGAAATGCCCTTCTCCTTTGGCACCGACGCGCTTGAGCGGGACGGTGAGGCGGTCGGGGTGATGAACGCGATCGGCGTATCGGCTGACTTTCGTGCACAACACGCCTTGTGTCGGCGGATGATCTGGATCGCCCGTGACCTTGATCGCCTTGCCGTTTTCGACAGTCACACGCATTGCGCACGTGTCCGGACAATCGTGCGGGCAAACGGCCCGGGCTACCTGAATGGCGGCGTTCATCGTTTTAAGTGCAGAGATGGGGATTCGCAAATTTTACGTGGACACGCCAAATAAAGCGTTCATTTCGTACAGGTTCTGAGGTATTTGGCCGAAACGCGATGGGAGGAATCAGGAGCGTTTCAGTCGTTCCGTGCGTCGTCTGCGGGGGACTTGCATGGCCAACCCGACATTCGTTGTCGACTATGGAAAGCCGATTGCGCACGACGGCGCCAACTGATTCGAGAGAGAGAGAGAGAGAGGAATTGCAGTTTTGATCGGAGATACGATCAATAGGCCAATGGATCGCGAATGATACTGACCAATTAGCGGACCGGGAGCCGCGTGTGGTTGTACTTGGGAGAGGTGATGTGGAAGCTCCAGCCAGGCCGCCCATCCCGATCCCCTGCGCATTTCCGTCGCTCAAATGCAAAAACCCCCGCCTTTCGGGCGGGGGTTTCTGGCTTAGGGAGCCTGACGATTACCTACTTTCACACGGGAAT
>NZ_JAAGPG010000758.1:0-3155 GCF_017104665.1 Burkholderia sp. Se-20378
TGCCGGGGCCGGACGCGCGCCCCGGCAGTCCCGATCGGGCGTGCGGCCCGCGATCGCGTCGATCGCGTCTCTGGCACGAGGCGGCGGCAGCCGCCGAGGACGGGCGTCCGCGGCACTGGATCGGGAAGATCCCAGTGTGGGGCCCGACCGCAGGCAAGTCTGTCCCGAAAGTTTCGTGAAAGTGTGCCGATTTGTATGGGATTGTCGGAGTCTGTCGTACCGGGCGCGCCGTCAAAACGCTGCAACATCCGGTCGGGCCGCCTTTCGACGGCGCGGCGCGGCCTCGGATCGGCCGTTTTCCGCACCCGATCGCACGCGACAGATCGACGCGCCTCGCGGCCATGTCATCCCATGTCTCGATGATCGACTCAGCCCCCGTCTGCACCGCGATCACCGGTGCGCGCGTGTTTGCGCGCGCCGCCGGAATAACCATGAATCGTCAGACGTCGTTCCATCTAAAACCGCAATGAACTCAATACGGATTTATTGCGGTTTATCACTTGCGTTTCACACCAGTCTATCTAGACTGTTCAAGTCAAAACGGTCGAATGTGTCATTTTTTTAGGAGACGATCACAATGCGCCTCACCATTCGGATTAATGGCAGCGAATCGGCAACCCGACACTCCTTCGCGGTACTTTGGGTCGATACCGACGAGGGGCTGTGGTCGCGCGAGGCACATCAGGGCATGGATCTGCCGACCTGGGGCAAGGTCCGCGACGTCGAGGGCGCAATGGCGCTCTGCGCGGCCGACGGCGGGAATGCCGTGTGCCAGTTGAAGGGGCTGTCGTTCGATGCAACGCAGCGCGAACAGGGCCCCGCAGTGCTCGCCGGCGATCACCCCGGCGCGTGGCGACTGCAGGCCGTCGATCGTTGCACGAGCGAGCCGGAATACCGGGAATTCATTTCCGTCGCCCGATAGAAATTATCGATGTAATTCGTCTGCGGTTTTCGGGTTTATTCCGATTTCAGCGATATTCATTTCGATATTCAGTATTAACGGCGCCCCATTTCGGGGCGCTTTTCATTTTCCGACTTAAAGAAATAACCGCAAGCCGGTCAATTGATCGCACTCCGGGGATGGCCCGCATCGGCCGTACTTCAGATCGCGCCTCCGGATCGACACGCAGCGAATCGCCCGCCTTTCATCGTCTGCTGCGTCGGTGAAGTGTCACTTCCGCCCCGCCTTTCCTCCCCCCTTTTTTCACCCCAACCGGACAGTTAATACCTGCTTTTTCTCGGGGCCGGAACACACTTTCCCCACACGGCGATTACTCATTTATTACAATCGCATTATTCAGACTGACCAGCCGCCCTTCGGCGGCCCGACCCGGCCATTGCATGAGCGTGAAAAAGAAGACCCACCCCGCCGATCCGTACGCGGCCGCGACCAAGAATCCGATGCTTGCGTCGCGCCTGCCGATGTGGCGCTCGAAGCTGATCGTGATCATCGTGTTCCTCGCGTTCGCCGCGCTGATCGGCCGCGCCTTCTGGGTGCAGGTCGCGAACAAGGAGTTCTACGTCGGCCAGGGCCAGAAGCGCTACCAGCGCACGATCGAGCTCGACGCGACGCGCGGGCGCATCGTCGACCGCAATGGCGCGATGCTCGCCGTCAGCCTGTCGACCTATGAAATCTGGGCGAACCCGAAACAGGTTGCCGACACCGACTACCCGCAGATCTCCAAGCTGCTCGACATGCCGCTGGTCGAGGTCAAGCGGCGTCTCGGCAACGACAAGACCTTCGTGCTGCTCAAGCGGCAGGTCGACGCGGACACCGCGGGCAAGCTCGACAAGCTCGCGATCGACGGCATCACGCAGATCGCCGATTCGAAGCGCTTCTACCCGGAAGGCGAATCGGCCGCGCACGTGGTCGGCTTCACGAACGTCGAGGACAAGGGCCAGGAAGGCGTCGAACTCGCGGCGAATGCGCGCCTGGTGGGGACGTCCGGGCAGCGCGAGGTGATCCGCGACCGGCTCGGCCGCATCGTGTCGGACACGCGCCCGCTCGTCCCGGCGCAGCACGGCGCGACGATCGAACTGACGATCGACCGCCGCATCCAGCAGCTCGCGTTCAGCCAGCTCAAGGCGGCCGTGGTTGAAAACAACGCGGTGGCCGGCAGCGTCGTGGTGCTGGACGCGCAGAACGGCGAGATCCTCGCGCTGGCGAACTACCCGACCTTCGACCCGAACGACCGCGCGCGCCTCACCGGCCAGCAGTTGCGCAACCGTGCGGTGATCGACACGTTCGAACCGGGCTCGACCATCAAGCCGCTCGTCGTCGCGCTGTCGATCGACGAGCGCAAGGTCACGCCGAACACGATCATCAACACGTCGCCGGGCACCTACAAGATCGGCCCGGCCGTGATCCACGACACGTCGAACCACGGCTCGCTGACGGTCTCGCAGGCGCTGCAGAAGTCGAGCAACGTCGCGCTCGCGAAGCTCGCGCTGAACCTGCCCGCCGAAACGATCTGGAACAAATACCAGGAATACGGGATCGGCCGCGCGCCGGAACTGACGTTCCCGGGCGTCGCGTCGGGCCGGCTGCGCGGCTACAAGCGCTGGCGGCCCATCGAGCAGGCGACGATGGCGTACGGCTACGGCCTGTCGATGTCGCTGCTGCAGATCGCGCAAACCTACACAGCCTATGCGGGCGACGGCACGCTGCACCCGGTGTCGCTGCTGAAGAACGGCACCGACCAGCAGACGATCGACGCGCATCGCGGCCACCGCGTGACGTCGGCGCAAACGGCCGCATCGATCCGCTCGATGCTCGAGATGGCGGTCGGCGAAGGCGGCACGGGGCGCCGCGCGCGCGTCGACGGCTACCGGATCGGCGGCAAGACGGGTACCGCGCGCAAGCAGATCGGCGCAACCTATGCGAAGGGCAAGTACCGCGCACTGTTCGCCGGGATGGCGCCGATGAGCAACCCGCGCCTGATCGTCGCGGTGATGATCGACGAGCCGCGCGGCAAGGGCTACTACGGCGGCACGGTGGCCGGCCCCGTGTTCGCGTCGGTCACGAGCGGCTCGCTGCAGCTGCTCGGCGTGCCGCCCGACGCACCGGTCGAGCCCGAGAAGACGCCGCCGGCGAGGGCCGTTGCGCCGCAAAAGACGGTGACTGCACCGAAGGCGGCGGCGCAGGCCAGGACGGC
>NZ_JAAGPG010000759.1:0-3215 GCF_017104665.1 Burkholderia sp. Se-20378
GCAGGATCTCGCCCATCGTCGTGCCGGCCTGGCCGACCAGCGTCGACCCGTTGCGCACGCGCTCGACCGAATCGACGATCAGCTCGCGGATCTCCTTCGACGCCGTCGCGCTGCGCTGCGCGAGCGAGCGCACTTCGCCCGCGACCACCGCGAAGCCGCGGCCCTGTTCGCCGGCGCGGGCGGCTTCGACCGCCGCGTTCAGCGCGAGGATGTTGGTCTGGAACGCGATGCCCTCGATCGTGCCGATGATGTCGACGACCTTGCCCGAGCTCGCCGCGATGTCCTGCATCGTCGACACGACCTGGCCGACGACGTCGCCGCCCTGCGTCGCGATGTCCGATGCGTTCACCGCGAGCTGGCTGGCCTGCCGCGCGTTTTCCGCGTTCTGCCGCACGGTGCCCGTCAGTTGCTCCATGCTCGACGCGGTTTCCTGCAGCGATGCGGCCTGCTCCTCGGTACGCTGCGACAGGTCGATGTTGCCGGTCGCGATCTCGCGCGCGCCGACGTCGATCGATTCGGTGCCGCGATGCACGGCCTGCACCATCGTCGTGACGGCGTCCTGCATCCGCTTGATGCCGCCGAACAGGCGGCCGATCTCGTTCGTGCTGAACACGTCGACCGGCTGCGTGAGGTCGCCGCCGGCGATGCGCTCGAAGTGCGCAATCGCGTCTTCCAGCGGCTGCACGATCAGCCCGCGCAGCGCGAAGCGGATCGCGATCACGACGACGAACGCGATCGCGATGCCGGCCGCGATCAGCCCGATCATCAGCGAGATCTGCGATTGCGTCGCGGCCTGGCGATCTTCGGCGCGCTTCTGCAGCGATGCGATCACGGCCGACGCGGCCTGGTCGTACGCGACGAACATCGGGCTGATCTTGGTGTCGGCGACCGCGTGGTACGCGGCCATGTCGCCCGCGCGGGCGGCCGCGAATTCGGGCTCGACGCCTTCCTTCACGATCGTCGTGTAGCGAGTGGTCAGTTCGTCGACGAGCGCCTGCTCGACGCCGAGCTTCGGCGTCGACTGGAACGCCTGCCAGTTCTGGTTCGACTTCGCGTACAGCTCCTGCGCGCGGTCGAGCACCTTGGCCGCTTCGGCCATGTTGCCGCCTTCCGTCAACGAACGGAAGCGGTCGAGCGACACGCGCGCACGCAGCAGGTACGACGACGTGTCGTCGAGCGTATGGATCGCCGGCAGGTCGACGTGCGCGATCTCGTCGAGCGAGCGGCTCGCGTGATTCAGCGCGTACAGGCCGAGCCCGCCGACGGCTGCGGCCAGCGCCACGAGGATGAGTCCGACCGCCGTAAGCGTCGTGCGGATCGACCAGTTATGCAACATTGCAGATTCTCCCGAAATTCCTGCGCGCGCGGCGCGCTTACCCGCCGAGCGTCTCGATCAGCGCCATTTCACGGCTCGACATCAGCTTCTCGATGTCCATCAGGATCAGCATCCGGCCGTCGACCGTGCCGAGGCCAGTCAGGTACTCGGTCGTCAGCGTCGCGCCGAATTCCGGCGCCGGCATGATCTGGTCGGTCTGCAGCGTCAGCACGTCCGACACGCCGTCGACCACCATCCCGACCACGCGATGCGCGACGTTCAGGATGATCACGACGGTCTGGTGGTCGTACTCGACGCGGCCGAGATGGAACTTGATCCGCATGTCGACGATCGGCACGATGATCCCGCGCAAGTTGATCACGCCCTTGATGAACTCCGGCGCGTTCGCGATGCGCGTGACGCTGTCGTAGCCGCGGATTTCCTGCACCTTCAGGATGTCGATCCCGTATTCCTCGTCGCCGAGCGTGAACACGAGGAATTCCTGGCCCGTCGCGTCGCCTTGTTCCGCGTCGCGGCGGCTCGTTGCCGCGTTCGCCGCGGCCGGATTGATCATTTGGACTTCAGCAGACACGTTTGCCCCCAATCGGTTGAATGGCGAGTGACATCAGAACATCGCGAGCTCGGCGCCGGCACGGGCGCCGTGCGTCGCACGGGTTTCGCGGTTCAGCGCCGCGACGTCGACGATCAACGCGACGCTGCCGTCGCCGAGGATGGTCGCCGCCGAGATGCCGTGCACCTTGCGGTAATTGGTTTCGAGGTTCTTCACGACCACCTGCTGCTGGCCGACCAGCTCGTCGATCAGCATCGCGAAGCGGCGCCCCTCGGTTTCCATGATCGTGACGATCCCTTGCGTCGGGTCGGTACGCGCGTCCTCGACCGAGAACACCTCGTGCAGCGCGACGAGCGGCAGGTATTCGCCGCGCACGCGCACCACGCGTTCGCCGTTGCCGACCGTGTAGATATCGTCGTTCGACGGCTGCAGCGACTCCATCACGAAGTTCAGCGGCAGGATGAAGATCTCGTTGCCGACCTTCACCGACATCCCGTCGAGAATCGCGAGCGTCAGCGGCAGCACGATCCGCGTGGTCGTGCCGCGGCCGGCCACCGACGTGATCTCGACGTGGCCGCCCATCGACTGGATGTTGCGCTTCACGACGTCCATCCCGACGCCGCGGCCCGACACGTCGGTCACCGTCTCGGCGGTCGAGAAGCCCGGCGCGAAGATCAGCTGCCAGACTTCGTCGTCGCTGATGTTGTCGGACACCTGCATGCCCTGTTTCGCGGCCTTCGCGAGAATGCGCTCGCGATTCAGGCCCGCGCCGTCGTCGCTCACCTCGATCACGATGTTGCCGCCGTGATGCGCGGCCGACAGCACGAGCTGGCCAACGGCGTCCTTGCCGGCGGCGACGCGCTTGTCGACCGTCTCGATCCCGTGGTCGAGGCTGTTGCGCACGAGGTGGGTCAGCGGATCGATGATCCGTTCGATCAGGCTCTTGTCGAGCTCGGTCGCCTGGCCGAACGTGACCAGCTCGACCTGCTTGCCGAGCTTGCCGGCGAGGTCGCGCACCAGACGCGGGAAGCGGCTGAACACGTAGTCCATCGGCATCATGCGGATCGACATCACGGCTTCCTGCAGGTCGCGTGCGTTGCGCTCGAGCTGCGCCATCCCGTTGAACAGGCGGTCGTGCAGCGCCGGATCGAACGCGCTCGCGGTTTCCGCGAGCATCGCCTGCGTGATCACGAGTTCGCCGACCAGGTTGATCAGCTGGTCGACCTTCTCGACGCCGACGCGAATCGAGCTGCCTTCGGCGCCCGATGCGGCCGCGGCGGCCGGGCGCGCGCGCTTGTCGTCGTGATGCGCGGCGGCCTGCGGCGCGTG
>NZ_JAAGPG010000760.1:0-3212 GCF_017104665.1 Burkholderia sp. Se-20378
GATTACTTGGGAGATTGCAGCTGTTAGAGGATCGGTCATATCTTACGTTACTGTTGATAGGTACGGTGTCAGTGCTCGTATCTGCTATGCAGTGTTCATAAGTAGAAGCGCTGTTAGGGGTTGTAGGGCATGACACTATCAGTATTGCGTGTGAAAATATTGTGGTATTATGACGCCATACTACTTCTTTAATCGTGCTTGGCACGTGACGTGTCTTGTTGTTTTTTTTTTTTAATGCCCGGCCCCCCGCCGAGATCCACACGCTTGCGAACACGCTTCCCCGACACGCAGCGCTTCCGCTCTAACACCGGCGACGCGAGGGGCGAAGGCGATCGGCTCGGCGGCGCGCTGGCGCTGATGGCGCACGTGTGGGGCGCGCCGACGGTCGGCGTTGCCGGCGAGGAGAAGCAGCGCGCGCTGTTCGTCGAACGCAACCTGCCGGGCTGCGTGATCGTGAACGGCCTCGGCAAGCGCTTCGTCAACGAAGCCGCTCCGTATTCCGAATTCGTGCCGGCGATGTATCGCGACCATGCGCGCACCGGTGCGAGCGTTCCGGCCTGGATGGTGTTCGACGCGCGGTTTCGCCGCAAGTACCCGTGCGGGCCGATCATGCCGGCGTCGATGATGCCCGATTCACGGATTCCGGCCGCGTTCTGCGACGTGATCGTGAAAGCCGACACGATCGACGCGCTGGCCGCGCGCATCGGCGTCGATGCGGCCGGCCTGCACGACACGCTGCGCGACATGGCGCGCTATGCAGTCACCGGGATCGACGAAGCGTTCGGCAAGGGCGACAACCTGTTCGACACGTACTACGGCGATCCGCAGAACAAGCCGAACCCGTGCCTCGGGCCGGTCGACCAGGCACCGTTCTACGCGGTGCGGATCGATGCGGGCGACATCGGCACGAAGGGCGGGCTCGTCACCGACGTGCACGCCCGCGTGCTGCGCGCCGACGGCGAGCCGATCGACGGCCTCTATGCGATCGGCAACTCCAGCGCATCGATGATGGGCGCGAGCTACCCCGGCGCGGGCTCGACGCTCGGTCCGGCGATGACCTTCGGGTATCTCGCCGCCGACCACCTGGCTGCTCGCGCAGCCGACGCCGGCGGGCAGCCCGCCCGGCCATCCACGACTGAACTTGACGGAGTCCGATCATGAGCGATCTCACCACCCATCCGCTGCGCACCGACATGCTGCTCGCGATGCGCCGCCTCGCGCGCTCCGTCACGGTCATCAGCAGTGCGCACGACGGCCGGCGCTACTCGATGTCCGCGACGGCGGTCGATTCGCTGTCGACCGATCCGCCTTCGCTGCTGATCTGCATCAACCGCAGCGCGTCGCTGTATCCGCCGCTCGACGCGGGCGCCGGGTTCTGCGTGAACGTGTTGTCGGCGGCCCACGAAGGCATCGCGATCGACTGCAGCGGCCGCCTGAAGGGCGAGGCGCGCTTCACGACCGGCGACTGGCATACGTCGGCGCACGGCGTGCCGTATCTGCGCGACGCGCAGGCGAGCTTCGTGTGCGAGCAGGACGGCCGCTTCGAATACGGCACGCACACGGTGTTCATCGGGCGCATCCGCGAAGTGCTGATGAGCGGCGACGTCGATCCGCTCGTCTATCTCGACGGTGCCTACACGACGCCCGGCGCGCCGGTGGCCCGTGCGGCTGCGTGACGTGAGGAGCCGGCCATGAGCGATTCGCGCTTCCATCGGCTGACCGTTGCCGAAGTGATTGCCGAAAGCGACGACGCGTGCTCGTTCGTGTTCGACGTGCCGGCCGCGTTGCGCGACGCCTTCACGTACCGGCCCGGTCAGTTCCTGACGCTGAACGTGCCGTGCGCGGACGCGACCGTCGCGCGCTGCTATTCGCTGTCGAGCGCGCCCGGCATCG
Organism: Burkholderia sp. Se-20378; assembly: GCF_017104665.1. Lineage (NCBI taxonomy): Bacteria > Pseudomonadati > Pseudomonadota > Betaproteobacteria > Burkholderiales > Burkholderiaceae > Burkholderia > Burkholderia sp. Se-20378. The sequence goes on from NZ_JAAGPG010000760.1 coordinate 1,894, forward strand.
ACGCCGCGCCGAAGATCACCGTCAAGCGCGTGCGCGACGGCCGTGCGTCGAACTGGCTGTGCGACCGCGTGAAGGCGGGCGACGCGCTCGACGTGCTGCCGCCGGCCGGCGTGTTCACGCCGCGCACGCTCGACGGCGACCTGTTGCTGTTCGCGGGCGGCAGCGGCATCACGCCGGTGCTGTCGATCCTGAAATCGGCGCTCGTGCACGGGCGCGGAATGTTGACGCTGATCTACGCGAACCGCGACGAACGCTCGGTGATTTTCCGCGCCGAACTGCAGCAGCTCGCGCAGCGCCATCCGGGCCGCGTGCGCGTGATCCACTGGCTCGACAGCGTGCAGGGCATCCCGCAGCAGCGCCATCTCGAGGAACTCGCGCGGCCGTTCAGCCAGCAGGAGACGTTCATCTGCGGGCCCGCGCTGTTCATGGAGAACGCGCTGGCCGCGATACTCGGCCTCGGGTTGCCGCGTTCGCGCGTGCACGTCGAGCGTTTCGCGTCGCTGCCAGATACACCCGCACAGGCTCCTGATACGACGGCGCCGGGCGCAGCGGCGGCCCCGGCATCCGGTGATGGCGCGGCGATCGAGACGGTGCTCGACGGCGACGCGTTCGCATTCGACAGCGCGCCTGGCGAGACGCTGCTCGACGCGATGCTGCGCGCGGGCGTGCCGGCGCCGAATTCCTGCCGGATGGGGCAATGCGGCGCGTGCATGTGCCGGATCGAGCGCGGCGAGGTCGCGCTCGACAGCAACCACGTGCTCGATGAAGACGAGATCGCGGCCGGCTGGACGCTCGCCTGTTGCGCACGGCCCGCGAGCGACGCGCTGCGCGTGGTGTTTCCCGACTGAGCCGTGGCGCGCCGGCGGCGCGCACGGCCATCCTGATCTATGACGATGGACAACGAAATCCTGACCACGCCCGCGCTGATCGCACGGGCAGCCGCGCGCCACGGCGCGCATCCGGCGATCGAGACGGAGCATGGCCGGCTGACTTACGCGGAACTCGACGCGGCACGTCTCGACGCGGCCCGCGCGCTGCTCGCGAGCGGCATCGCGGCCGGCGACCGCATCGCGGTGTGGGCGCCGAACCTGCCGCAATGGATCGTCGCGGCGCTGGCGATCCACACGGTCGGCGCGATCCTCGTGCCGGTCAATACGCGGATGAAGGGGATGGAGGTGGGCGGCATCCTGCACGACGGCGGCGCACGGCTGCTGTTCTGCTGCGGCACCTGCCTCGGCGAATCCTATCCGGCGATGCTCGCGCCGCACCGGCCCGCGACGCTCGAGCGCGTCGTCGTGTTCGACGGCGAGCCGCCGCCC
>NZ_JAAGPG010000761.1:0-3029 GCF_017104665.1 Burkholderia sp. Se-20378
CCGCGCGCTGGGCGATTCCGCCGCGCGGCACTGCGCCGTTCGACCACATGCGCGCGACCTTCGACGCACACGGGCTCGCGCTGCCCGACATCGCGGTCGAGACGCGCTCGGTCACGACATTGAAAAGCCTCGTCGCGCATGCGGGCTTCCTGAGCTGGATGGCCGAGCCGATGTACGGCGCCGAGCAGCGCGCCGGCACGATCGACACGCTGCCGGTGCGCGAAGTTGTCGCGATCCGCACGCTCACCGCGTTCCGGCGCCGCCACGGCATCCTGCCGGGGCCGGCCGGCAAGCTGCTCGAGGAACTCGTCGCGTTGACGCGCGAAGGACGCTGACGGCGCCCTCCCCGCCGGCCGTCCGTTCGCGCCCTCCCCGCCCTGCCCGCACGCGCCGCCGCAGCGCACCATCGAAATGCCGTTTCCCCGCCTTGACTTTCGCTCGCCCGAATACGATCATTCGCTCACACAAAGAGCAAATGATCGTATTCGACAGCAATGATCACAACAGGAGACACCGGTTGACGTCCTCCTCCGCCTAAAGGCGGTGGATTCCCACATCTGGCGATGCACGTCCGCATCGGAGAATGTTCAACGCAGCGTTGGTATCTCGATCATGCTCGACACCACAGTCACTGCAGGCCCACTCTCTTACTCGCAGTCCCGCGATACCTTTCGGCCGCGTCGTGCTGTCTTTCGACCCGCACGACGAACAGGACTGGGTCGAACCGCTTTCGTCGACTTCCTCGAACGTGGCACCGTGCGCGATCGCTTTGTAGCGGAGTTTGTCCCGGAAAGACGACCAGGATGCGTCGTAGACGCTCTTCGCCATCCTGGTTCTGGCGAGCTTCGCGGCCGACACGTTGCCGACCGCGATGTAATCGAAACGCCGCACCAGATCGAGCGCGAGCTTGTGTTGGAAATCGGCACGGGCGTTCGCCACCTTGGCGTGCAGCTTCGCGATATGCCGCTTGTGCTTTCGCGCCCGCTGCGCTTTCGCAAGCTTTTCCGCCGCGCGTCGGCCGAACCGGTCATTCGGCAACTTCTCGCCGGTCGAAAGTGTGGCGAAGTCTTTCAGGCCAAGATCGATGCCGACGCCGGAACGGATCGGGCGGGCCTGCACATCCGGCATCTCGATCACGATGTTCAGAAACCAGTTGCCGCGTGCATCCTGCGCAAAGTTGGTTCCGTCCTTGATCTTGCCTCCGGGAAGCGGTCGACTGTTGAACACGCGAAACGTGTTGCCGGCAAAGCGGAACGCATCGCCTTCGCGCTTCAGGTCTCGGCCCTTCATCGGCACCCAGCCGAGCGACTTCCTGCCGCGATAGCGCAGGTAGGGCCGACGGTGCTGACTGCGCGACTTCGCGTATTGCTCGCACGTCGCATTGACCGTGCCGGAGTGAATACCGAGTTCCTTGCTGCTGCCGGTCGTCAGCACGTTCAGGTCGAATCCTGTAGGACACTTCTTGCCCCACTTGAGCGCGTGCTTCTGCGTGTCGTTGCAGAAGTTCCAGACGTAGTTCACCGCACGACTCTGCTTGTTGAGCAGCCCATTGAGCGACTTCACGCGATAGCGGTAGACAAGGATCATGCCGGTGATCCTAACCCGTGGACGAAGCTGCCTGTCAACAGCACGCCTTTCCTTCCCGCTATCCGCCCCGAAGGAAGTGCCCCTCGGCGAAATGGCGGGGTTTCTCGGAGAAAATTCTGATGACCGAATCGCCCTCCGCCCGCACGCCCGTGCTGCTGCACATCGGCGCGGGCTCGTTTCACCGCGCGCACCAGGCGTGGTATCTGCATCGCGTGAACGCGGCCGTCCCGGCCGACGAGCGCTGGTCGCTGACCGTCGGCAACATCCGCGACGACATGCACGCGACGATGGACGCGCTCGCCGCGCAGCACGGCGCCTACACGCTCGAAACCGTCACGCCGCAAGGCGAGCGCGCGTACGAGACGATCCGCGCGATCACGCGCGTGCTGCCGTGGTCGATCGACCTCGCCGCGCTGATCGACGCCGGCGCCGATCCGGCGTGCCGGATCGTGTCGTTCACCGTTACCGAAGGCGGCTACTACCTCGACGAACACAACCGGCTCGACATCGCGAACGCCGATCTCGCGGCCGACCTGCAGGGCGCACGCACGACGCTGTACGGCGCGCTCGCGGCGCTGCTCGCCGAACGCGTGAAGCGCGGCGCGGGCCCGCTCACGCTGCAGAGCTGCGACAACCTGCGCAACAACGGCGCGCGCTTTCGCGCGGGGATGCGTGAATTCCTCGAGCGGCGCGGGCAGACCGACCTGCTCGCGTGGTTCGATGCGCACGTCGCCACGCCGAGCGCGATGGTCGACCGCATCACGCCGCGCCCGACCGCCGACGTGCGCGAGCGCGTGCTGGCGGCCACCGGCATCGACGATGCCTGCCCGGTGATGGGTGAATCGTTCATCCAGTGGGTGATCGAGGACCGCTTCGCAGCCGGCCGGCCGAAGTGGGAAGTGGCCGGCGCCGAACTCGTCGACGACGTGCACCCGTACGAGGAAGCGAAGATTCGCATCCTCAACGCGACGCACAGCTGCATCGCGTGGGCCGGCACGCTCGCGGGCCACACCTATATCCACGAAGGCACGCACGACGCGGCGATCCGCCGCTTCGCGCACGACTACGTGACGCAGGACGTGATCCCGTGCCTCACGCCGAGCCCGCTCGATCTCGCGCGATACCGCGACGTCGTGCTCGAACGCTTCGGCAACCCGTACGTGCTCGACACGAACCAGCGCGTCGCGGCCGACGGCTTCTCGAAGATTCCCGGCTTCATCGCGCCGACGCTCGTCGAATCGTTCGCACGTGGCGCGGCGCCGGTCGCCACCGCCGTGCTGCCCGCGCTGTTCCTGCGGTTTCTCGAACGCTGGGCGCGCGGCACCTTGCCGTACGCGTACCAGGACGGCGTGATGGACGAAAGCGCCGCGCGGGCGATCGTTCAGGCCGACGACCCGGTCGTCGCGCTGTGCGCCAGCCGCGCGCTGTGGGGCTGGCGCACA
>NZ_JAAGPG010000762.1:0-2680 GCF_017104665.1 Burkholderia sp. Se-20378
CCGGCCCGGTCGCGCCGCAACGTGATGCGCGGCGCCCGCTGCAGCAGCCAGTTCGCGGTGACGGGCGCATAGAGGATCGCATCGCCGGGAATCTTCAGCGCGCCGCCCAGGCCCGCACGCAGCATCGGCTCCAGTTGCGCGAGCGTCGCCGCGTCGATCAGTTCGCCCGCCACGCCGTGCGCGGCCAGCGTCGCCTGCTTCGCGCGCGCCAGATCCATTTCGTGCGCATCGGCGGCGAGCCACAGCGTGCCGCAGTTGCGGTACGCGCACCCTTCGGGCATCTCGCCGCTCAGCGCGCGCCACAGGTCGATCGAGTAATGGCTCAGCGCGAGTTCGGCTGCGTTGTCGTCCATCGCGACGAGGTGCCCCATGCCCGCGCCGGTTGCCCCGCCGCTCGCGTCGTCGACGACGAGCACGCGCAGCCCGCGCTGCGCGAGTTCGTGCGCACACGCCGCGCCGACGATGCCGGCGCCGATCACGACGACATCCGTCTTCGTGTCACTCACGGCGCAATACCCCAGCCGAACGGATCGTCTTCCTCGATCAGCAGCGTCGCTTCCGCGCTCAGGTGCGCACTGCCGCGGATCGTCGGCACGATGCCGCCTTCGGCCTGCTCGTAGCTCGCCTGGAACACGCTGCCGATCACGCTCGCCTGCCGCCACACGGCGCCCGGCGCGAGCTTGCCGTCGGCCGCGAGGCACGCGAGCTTCGCGCTCGTGCCGGTGCCGCACGGCGAACGGTCGTATGCGAGACCCGGGCACAGCACGAAGCTGCGGCTGTCGTGTTCGGGATCGTCGGCGAACAACTCGATATGGTCGATCTCGCCGCCGTTCGCGCCGGTGATGCCCGCGCGTTCAAGCCCTTCGCGCACGGCCGACGCATACGCGGTGAGCGCCGCGACGTTGTCGCCGGCGACGCGCTGCCCGTGGTCGCTGATCAGGAAGAACCAGTTGCCGCCCCACGCGATGTCGCCCTTCACGGGGCCGTATCCCGGCACGTCGAGCGCGACGCCCTTCGCATGGCGATAGGTGGGCACGTTGCGCACGCTGACCGACAGGTCGTCGTGCAGCGTCGCCTCGACGGTACCGACGGGCGTTTCGATCCGGTGCACGCCGGGCGCGATGCGCCCCATATGGTGCAGCGTGCGCACGACGCCGATCGTGCCGTGCCCGCACATCCCGAGATAGCCACTATTGTTGAAGAAGATCACGCCGGCCGCCGCCTCGGGCGACACGGGTTCGCACAGTAGCGCGCCGACCAGCACGTCGCTGCCGCGCGGTTCGAGAATGCATGCGGTGCGGTAGCGGTCGTGCTCGCGCGCGAGCACGTCGCGGCGCTCGGCCATCGTGCCGCTGCCGAGCGCGGGGAAACCGGACACGACGAGCCGAGTGGGTTCGCCGCCCGTGTGCGAATCGATGATCTGGATGCGCTTCATCATGAGCCGTCCGAAGTGGGGAAAGGAGCACAGCTTCCTCCGTCGCGCGTCCGCCCGCTTGTGGCTTTTCGATGAGGACGACGACGAAATCGGCATAGTGCGAAGCGCCCTTCCCGCGCCGTCCGGTCGCTGTGCCGATTTCGTCATTTTGCTCCGCGATACGACTCAAGCGTGATGGGCATTTGCGCGGCGATACTGGTTGCCACACCGACACCTGTCGGCCGACCGATACAAACACGTAGGAGATTGAAGTGAGCCGAAACGCCATTCAGTGGACCGGGGTTTTCCCGGCCGTCAGCACCCAGTTCAAACCGGACTTTTCCCTCGACATCGACGCCACGCACCGCGTGGTGAAGAACCTGGTGAACGACGGCGTATCGGGCCTCGTGGTCTGCGGCACGGTCGGCGAAAACACGTCGCTGTCGACGAGCGAGAAGCTCCAGGTGATCGAAGCCGCACGCGACGCCGCCGGCGGCAAGATTCCCGTGATCGCCGGCATCGCCGAGTTCACGACCGAATTCGCGCGCAACACGGTGCGTGAAGCACAGCGCGTCGGTGTCGACGGCGTGATGGTGATGCCCGCACTGGTCTACTCGGCGAAGCCGCACGAAACCGCCGCGCACTTCCGCGCGGTCGCAACCAGCACCGACCTGCCGGTGATGGTCTACAACAACCCGCCGATCTACAAGAACGACGTGACGCCCGACGTGCTGATCGCGCTGCAGGATTGCGAGAACATCGTCTGCTTCAAGGATTCGTCGGGCGATACGCGCCGCTTCATCGACCTGCGCAACGCGGTCGGCGATCGCTTCGTGCTGTTCGCGGGCCTCGACGACGTCGTGGTCGAGAGCATTGCCGTCGGCGCCGAAGGCTGGGTGTCGGGCATGTCGAACGCGTTCCCGAAGGAAGGCGAGACGCTGTTCCGCCTCGCGAAGCAAAAGCGTTTCGACGAAGCGCTCGCGCTGTATCGCTGGTTCATGCCGCTGCTGCACCTCGATGCACGCCCCGACCTCGTGCAGTGCATCAAGCTGTGCGAAGAGCTGGTCGGCCGCGGCAGCGCGATCACGCGTCCGCCGCGCCTCGCGCTGCAGGGCGACACGCTCGCGGAAGTGAAGGCCATCGTCGCGAAGGCGCTCGAAACGCGCCCGGCGCTACCCGACGTCGGTCTCTGATCGACTCCCCCTGCGGCGGCGCGCGGGCTTTTCGTCTGCACACCGCCGTCTCCGGTCCGGCATGGCCTGCGGG
>NZ_JAAGPG010000763.1:0-234 GCF_017104665.1 Burkholderia sp. Se-20378
TAAAAAAAAAAAAAAAAAATCGACATCGGGCGATTAATCATCTCCGATTTCAAGCTACATAGATTGCTCCAGGACACCTCCACGCCACCGACTTTGTGTGAGCCTATCAACAGCATCCCCCCTCTTGCATTCTGCACTGTCGCATTATGGATGAACAGTACCGCTAACAGCTTGCACATTCACGCCCGCGATCTTTCCGCCCTTGCAATCGCCTCATACCCGCACTCCTTCTCT
>NZ_JAAGPG010000764.1:0-2866 GCF_017104665.1 Burkholderia sp. Se-20378
GAATGCGGCGCTCGCGCTGCCGTCGATCAGCGCGGCCAGCCGGTCGCGATGCGCGGCACCGCCGGCGAGCGACAGCGTACGCCCCGCGAGCAGCGCGCCGAGGAACGGCTCGACGACGAGCCCGCGCCCGAGGCATTCGAACACCACGGCGATGTCGAAGCCCGCGCCGCCGAACCCGCCGTCGGCTTCGGAAAACAGCGCGCCGACGGTGCCGAGTTCGGCAAAGCGCTGCCACATCGCGCGATCGAACCCTTCGGCCGACTGCGCGATGCGATCGCGCACCGGGAACGCGTACTGTTCGGCGATGAAGCGGTTCAACGTATCCGCCAGCATCCGGCGGTCTTCTGTGTGCTGGAAATCCATCGTCGCGTCCCTCGTTACAGCCCGAGCATCATCTTCGCGATGATGTTCTTCTGGATCTCGTTCGAGCCGCCGAAGATCGACAGCTTCCGGTTGTTGAAATACTGCTGCGCGGCGCTCGCGGCTTCGTCCGGGCCGACCGGCTCGCCGTCGTAGTCGGCATCGAGTGCTTCCTCGACGAACGGCTGCGCGTACGGCCCCATCGCGCGCCGCATCAGCGCGGTGATCTCCTGGCGGATCTGCGTGCCGCGGATCTTCAGCATCGAGCTTTCCGCACCGGGCGCGCCGCCGCCCGCGACCGCGGCCAGCACGCGCAGGTTGGTCGTGCGCATGTTCTCGAGTTCGATCTCGACGCGCGCGACGCGTGCCGCGAAGAACGGATCGTCCGCGAGCGGCCGGCCGTTCTTCGTGACCTTCGCGGCGACCGCGCGCAGCCGGTCGAGCGCGGCCGTCGAGAAGCCGATTCCGGCGATGTTGGTGCGCTCGTACGTGAGCAGGTATTTCGCGTAGGTCCAGCCGCGGTTCTCTTCGCCGACGAGGTTTGCCGCCGGCACGCGCACGTCGGTGAAGAACACCTCGTTCACCTCGTGCTCGCCGTCGAGCGTGATGATCGGGCGGACCTCGACGCCCGGCGTGTTCATGTCGATCAGCAGGAAGCTGATGCCTTCCTGCTTGCGCACGTCGGTCGCGGTGCGCACGAGGCAGAAAATCATGTTCGCGTAGTGGCCGAGCGTGGTCCATGTCTTCTGGCCGTTCACGAGGTAGTGCTCGCCCTGCGCGTCGATGCCGCGCACCGCGCTCGTCTTCACCGCCGCGAGATCGGAACCGGCGCCCGGCTCCGAGTAGCCCTGGCACCACCAGTCGGTGCCGTCGAGGATGCGCGGCAGCCAGTGGCGCTGCTGCGCTTCGTTGCCGTACTTGATCAGCACGGGCCCGAGCATGTTCACGCCGAACGGCACGATGCGCGGCGCACCCGCGAGCGCGCATTCGTTGTCGAACAGGAACTTCTGCGCGACGCTCCAGCCGGGGCCGCCGTATTCGCGCGGCCAGTGGCTCGCGAGCCAGCCGCGCGCGTTGAGGATGGCATGCCATTCGCGCATGTCGTCGCGCGTGAGATGCAGGCCGCCCTTCACCTTGCGCGCGATGCGCTCGGGCAGTTCGGCTTGCAGGAAGCGTTGCACTTCCGTGCGGAAGGCTTCCTCTTCGGGAGTGAAATTGAGGTCCATCTTCGGTCCGTGGCGAATGCGGTGGGCGATCAGTCGATGCGGTTCAGGCTCGCGAAATCCGCGCCGCGCGCGACGAGATCGACGAGCAGCGGCGACGGCTTCCAGAACAGCGGATCGTCCTTCGCGAACGCGCGGATATCGGCGAGCACGTTCGCGAGGCCGACCGTGTCCGCGTAATGCATCGGGCCGCCGCGATAGCGCGGGAAGCCGTAGCCGTACAGGAACACCGCATCGACATCGAGCGGGCGCAGCGCGATCTTCTCGTGCACGACGTTCGCGCCTTCATTGATCATCGCGGCGAGGTAGCGGCGCATGATCTCCTCGTCGGTGAACGTGCGCGGCGTGACGCCCTTCTTCGCGCGTTCCTCCGCGACGATCGCCTCGACTTCAGGGTCCGGCGAGCCGACACGCGCGCCGTCCGGATACAGGTAGTAGCCGCGCGCCGTCTTCTGGCCGAACCAGCCGCGCTCGCACAGCCGGTCGGAAATCTCCACGTAGCGCGCCCGCGGGTCGCGCGTCGCCGCGCGGCGCTTGCGGGTCGCCCAGCCGATGTCGCCGCCCGCGAGGTCGACGACCTGGAACGGCCCCATCGGGAAACCGAATTCGCGCACCGCGCGATCGATCTGGTACGGCGACGCGCCGTCTTCCATCAGGTAGTCGGCCGCCGTGCGATAGACGGCGAGGATCCGGTTGCCGATGAAGCCGTCGCACACGCCGGCACGCACCGGCGTCTTCTTCAGCTGCTTCGCGAGCGCGAACGCGGTCGCGACGACGTCCGCGCTCACGCGCGCCGGCACGACGATCTCGAGCAGCTTCATCACGTTGGCCGGCGAGAAGAAATGCAGGCCGATCACGTCGGCCGGCCGGTCGATGCTCGCGGCCAGCTCGTCGATGTCGAGATACGACGTGTTGGTCGCGAGCACCGCGCCCGGCTTGCACACACGCGCGAGTTCGGCGAACACGGCCTGCTTCACGGCCATGTCCTCGAACACGGCCTCGATCACGACGTCGGCCTGCGCGAGCGCGTCGTACGACGTGCTGCCCTTGAAGCGCGCGAGCCGCGCGGCGTGCGCGGCCGGCGTCATCCGCCCTTTCGCGACGAGGCCGTCGTACACCTTCTCGACGTGCGCACGGCCGCGTGCGAGCGAGGCTTCGTCGCGTTCGATCATCGTCACCGGCAGCCCGGCATCGAGCGCCGCGACCGCGATGCCCGCGCCCATCGTGCCGCCGCCGACCACGCCGATCCGCTCGACCGGTCGCGCGCTCGCGCGCCGCGCCTC
>NZ_JAAGPG010000765.1:0-234 GCF_017104665.1 Burkholderia sp. Se-20378
TAAAAAAAAAAAAAAACAATAAATGCACTAGCTAGTTATCCTATAAACACACAATACATATTGTACGAATACAATGATATATCACACATAAGCCTACACCGGCCCCCTCACTCCTCCTCGTACTTATCAATCCACTTACCTCCTTCTCCGCTGTCGACTCCACACCACACATGCCTACACATATCTGCTCACTATCTACACAGCCACAGCGCACTTCACTATACAACTGTGCTA
>NZ_JAAGPG010000766.1:0-239 GCF_017104665.1 Burkholderia sp. Se-20378
TTTCTAATATTCATGTTCTTAAGATGATGATCAACTACAGTGTTGTTGTGTGTATGTGCAGCATCAAGTTCCGATCTTATATTTATATGATTTGAACTTTGGATCACATAGTGTCTTACGCATCCGATCTCTTGCCATGTGCCATCTCTCAATGGTACTGTTGCATTAGAATTTTTGTATCGTCATCCTTGAATAGGGTGACCCACCTTTTTCTTTTTTTTTTTTTTTTTTTTAATGAC
>NZ_JAAGPG010000767.1:0-2724 GCF_017104665.1 Burkholderia sp. Se-20378
TCTGCGGCCGCTCGCGGCGGCCGAGCTGTCGGACGGCACGTTGCGTTACCTGCTGCTCGCGGCCGCGCTGCTGACGCCGCGGCCGCCGGCGCTGATGGTGCTGAACGAACCGGAGACGAGCCTGCACCCCGATCTGCTGCCGGCGCTCGGCCGCCTGATCGCGCAGGCGGCGCAGCGTTCGCAGGTGCTCGTCGTGTCGCATGCGGCGCGGCTGATCGCGACGCTCGAGCGCGAGGCCGGCTGCGAATCGCTGGTGCTCGACAAGCAGCTCGGTGCGACGGGGCTCGTCGATGCCGATACGCGCGACCTGCCGGCATGGAAGTGGCCGTCGCGCTGACGGGCGGGGCGGCGGCACGCGCTCGGGCTTGATCGTCGCATCGGGGGCCGGATCGGCCCGACAGGCGGAATGTATCCTGCCTGTAACAACACCCATAAAATGAAAGACGGGCGGTTCCGGGCAGCGGGATCGCGAATAATGAAGAGATATCTGGCTGGCGCTGCATGGGGGCGAGCAGGGCGCGAAAGCGTAGAGGCCCGCCGGCCGTGCCGCAACGGACAGGACACAGGAGACGTGGACCATGAGAATTGCCCAGATCGCGCCGCTGACCGAATCGGTGCCGCCGAAGCTGTACGGCGGCACGGAGCGTGTCGTGTCCTACATCACCGAGGCGCTCGTCGAGCTCGGCCATGATGTGACGCTGTTCGCCAGCGGCGATTCGACGACGCGGGCGAAGCTCGAGCCGGTCTGGCCGCGCGCGCTGCGGCTCGATTCGTCGATCCGCGACCGGGTCGCGCCGCACATGCTGCTGATGGAAACGGTGGCACGCCGTGCGAAGGACTTCGACGTGCTCCATTTCCACATGGACTACTACTCGTTCTCGGTCTTCAACCGGCAGGAAACGCCTTACGTGACGACGCTGCACGGCCGGCTCGACCTGCCCGAGCAGCAGCCGGTGTTCGACACGTTCAACACGGCGCCGGTGATCTCGATTTCGAACTCGCAGCGCCAGCCGTTGCCGCAGGCGAAATGGCTGACGACCGTCTACCACGGGCTGCCCGATACGCTGTACATGCCGCAGCCGGTCGAGCCGCGCTACCTCGCTTTCCTCGGCCGCATCTCGCCGGAAAAGCGCGTCGACACGGCGATCCGCATTGCCCGCCAGTGCGGGCTGCCGATCAAGATCGCCGCGAAGATCGACGCGGCCGACCAGGAATACTTCGAGCGCGAGATCAAGCCGCTCTTCGCGTTGCCGCACGTCGAATTCATCGGAGAGATCGCGGATCACCAGAAGGCCGAATTCCTGTCGGGCGCGCATGCGCTGCTGTTTCCGATCGACTGGCCGGAGCCGTTCGGCCTCGTGATGATCGAGGCGATGTCGTGCGGCACGCCGGTGATCGCGTTCAATCGCGGCGCGGTGCCCGAAGTGGTGGACGAGGGCGTGTCGGGTTTCATCGTCGAGGATGAAATCAGCGCGGTGGCCGCCGTGAACCGGCTGCACCTGCTGCCGCGTGCGCGCGTGCGGCAGCGCTTCGAGGAACGTTTCACGTCGCGCCGCATGGCGCAGCAGTATGTCGACGTCTACCAGTCGGTGATCCGTGCGCAGAAGCGCTCGCGCTTCAAGGTGATCGACTCGACGACCTGACGCGCGAGGCGCACGACGCACGCGGATAAAAAAACGGCGATGCCCGCAAGGACATCGCCGTTTGTGCATGGCCCGCGCGCCGTGCGCACGGGCGGTGCGTCAGCGTCAGATCTTCAGCTTCGAGACCTTCGTGCCGTTGATCGACACGTCGCCCATCAGGCCCGCGTTCGTCAGCACGACGACCTGGACCGGCGCGGTGGCCGTGGTCGTGTCGACCGCGCCGTTCGCACCCATCTTCACGAGCGCGACCGACGCGCCGGCGCCGGCTGCCCAGCCGTCCGAGCCGCGGAATTCGTCGAGCGCTTCCTGCGTCATGAACAGGAACACGATCGCCTTCGACTGCGCACCGGCCTGCAGGCCGACCGACAGCGACGACGTGTTGTAGTAGCCGACCGTGCTGCCGCCGACGCGCAGTGCGCCGTTGCCGGATTGGCCGCCGACGATGAAGCCGGCCTGGATGACGTCCGGGAAGACCAGCACGCCGCGCGACTTCGCGACGAGTTCGCGCGAACCCTTGACCGTGGAGTACATGCGCGACAGCGTGGCGTCGACGCTCGAGTCGATTGCCTGGCGCTTCGACGCGTTCGTTGCGGCGTTGTCCGGCTTGTCCGGGGTGGTGGTGCAACCGGTGAGCGCGAGGCTACCGACGATGAGCGCAGCGGCGGCTTTCAGCACAAGATTCCGTTTTTGCATCGTTCTTCTCCATCGGATGATGTTCGGAGTGAGTCTCGCTCAGGGAGCGGATCACGTCGGCAGTTATATCACAGCGGATTACAGCCTCTTTTCGTTGCGGCGTGAAAAAGCGTCAAATCGCGCGGGGATGTCGCGGCGCGCCAACGGACGAACCGGCACCCGCGCGCCGACATCGCGTCGGCATGCGGGAAACACGGTGGTCGATCGGACGGCGGCGCCTGCCGCGCGCATCAGTGCGTGACGGGCGGAACCGGCGGCTTGATCGGGGGGCGGCGCAGCGCGCGGCGGATCAGCGCGATCACGACCCCGCAGGCGAACAGGAACGCGGCCGGCACGACCCAGTAGCCGACGAACGCGTGCCACAGGTAGCTCGCGAGCGTGCTGCGGC
>NZ_JAAGPG010000768.1:0-2983 GCF_017104665.1 Burkholderia sp. Se-20378
GTGCCGAACGGCGCGCTCAACGGTCATGCGCAGCCGGCGGCTGCGCTGCCGGCCGCCGACGCGGCCCGCAAGGCCCGCGCGTCCGAAGCGGACGGCGAGGAGGTCGTCGTGCGTCCTGCTTACTGGGACAAGGCATGCGCCGACCTCGTCAAGCGCGACCGGATCCTGAAGAAACTGATTCCGAAGTTCGGTCCCGCGCATCTCGTGAAGCGCGGCGACCCGTTCGTCACGCTCGCGCGCTCGGTCGTCGGCCAGCAGATTTCGGTGCCGTCGGCGCAGTCGCTGTGGGCGCGCATCGGGGATGCCTGTCCGAAACTCGCGCCGCAGCCGGTGATCCGGCTCGGCGCGGACAAGCTGATCGCGTGCGGGCTGTCGAAGCGCAAGACGGAATACATCCTCGATCTCGCGCAGCATTTCGTGTCGGGCGCGTTGCACGTCGACAAATGGACGTCGATGGACGATGAGGACGTGATCGCGGAACTCACGCAGATCCGCGGCATCAGCCGTTGGACGGCCGAGATGTTCCTGATCTTCAACCTGTCGCGGCCGGACGTCCTGCCGCTCGACGACCCGGGCCTGATCCGCGCGATCAGCGTCAATTACTTCAGCGGGGAACCCGTCACGCGCAGCGAGGCGCGCGAGGTTGCAGCCAACTGGGAGCCGTGGCGCACCGTCGCGACCTGGTACATGTGGCGCAGCCTCGATGCGCCCGACGCCGACGCCTGAGCGGCGGCTATCGGGTTTTAAACATCAATAGTTGAGAGCCGGTTTTGAGCGTCGCCCGCGCGGGTAGAATACGCGCTGCCGCAAGACCCAAGGATTCGAACACATGAAGACCACGTTTCTGGATTTCGAACAGCCGATCGCCGAACTCGAGGCCAAGATCGAAGAGCTGCGATTCGTGCAGGACGACTCGGCTGTCGACATTTCGGAAGAAATCGAGCGGCTGTCGAAGAAAAGCCAGCAACTGACGAAAGACCTCTACGCGAACCTGTCGCCGTGGCAGGTTTCGCAGATCGCGCGGCATCCGCAGCGTCCGTACACGCTCGATTACGTTTCAGAACTGTTTACCGATTTTCACGAGCTGCACGGCGACCGCGCATTCGCGGACGATGTGTCGATCGTCGGCGGCCTCGCGCGCTTCGGCGGCCATCCGTGCATGGTGATCGGTCATCAGAAGGGCCGTGACACGAAGGAGCGCGCCGCGCGCAACTTCGGGATGCCGCGGCCGGAAGGCTATCGCAAGGCCGAACGCCTGATGCGTCTCGCCGAGAAGTTCGGTCTGCCGATCTTCACGTTCGTCGACACGCCGGGCGCGTACCCGGGCATCGGCGCGGAAGAGCGCGGCCAGTCGGAGGCGATCGGCCGCAACCTGTACGTGATGGCCGAGCTGAAGACGCCGATCATCACGACGGTGATCGGCGAGGGCGGTTCGGGCGGCGCACTCGCGATCGCAGTGGCCGACACCGTGATGATGCTGCAATTCTCGACCTACTCGGTGATCTCGCCGGAAGGCTGCGCGTCGATCCTGTGGAAGAGCGCCGCGAAGGCACCGGAAGCAGCGGAAGCGTTGGGCCTGACCGCGCATCGCCTGAAGGCGCTCGGCCTGATCGACAAGATCATCAACGAGCCGCTCGGCGGCGCGCATCGCGATCCGAAGGGCATGGCTGCGCTGCTGCGCCGTGCGCTGGCCGATTCGCTGCGCCAATTCCAGGGCATGAGCATCGATGCGCTGCGCGAGCGCCGCTTCGAGCGCTTGATGGCCTACGGCAAGTTCAAGGAAACCACGCCGGGCGCATGACCGGCTGCGTCCTCCATTCGCGCGCCGCTGCGCGCGCGTTCCGCTCGTGATTCCGCCATCCGAATTCTCCGCCGACCGTGTCGTTCTCGACGCGGTCGGCGTTGCGCTTTCCGGCATGCCGTCCGATGCACGCGTCGCGATCGCGTACAGCGGTGGCCTCGACTCGACGGTGCTGCTCGATGCAGCCGTGCGCGTCGCGGGCGCGTCGCGCTGCGTCGCGCTGCACGTGCATCACGGGCTGAGTGCGAATGCCGACGCGTGGGTTGCGCATGCCGAGGCGAGTGCGGCCCGGCTCGGTGTCGCATTCGAGTCGATGCGCGTCGACGTGCCGCGCGACAGCGGCCTCGGTGTCGAGGCGACGGCGCGCGAGCGACGCTATGCGGCGCTCGACGAGATGTGCGAACGCCACGGCGCGGCCACGCTGTGGCTCGCGCAGCATGCGGACGACCAGGCCGAGACCGTGCTGCTGCAGTTGTTGCGCGGCGCGGGGATCGCGGGGCTTGCCGCGATGGCGCCGCGTTACCGCCCTGACGGCGCGAGCGTCGAACGTGTGCGCCCGCTGCTGCGACTGTTGCGTGCGCAACTCGAGCGCTATGCGACGCAGTACGAGCTGGCTTGGATCGACGACGAATCGAACAATGACACGCGCTACGCGCGCAATGCGTTGCGCATCGACGTGCTGCCGGCGCTGGCCGTGCATTTCCCGGGTTTTCGCGACGCACTGGGCCGCGCGGCCCAGCATGCGGCGGCCGCACAGCGACTGCTCGACGATCTGGCCGAGCTCGACTTCGCCGTTGCCACGCGCGATGACGGGCAGGCGCTGTCGCGCGACGCGCTGGTCGCGTTCGACGATACGCGCGGCGCGAACCTGCTGCGCTTCTGGATGCGCCGGCTCGGTCTGCCGGGTGCGTCGGCCGCCCGGCTCGCCAACATGATGCGGCAGTTGCGTGCCACGAATGTCGCGCATGCGCTGCGCGTCGATCACGCGGGGCAATGCCTGCGCCTTTATCGCGATGTCGTCTACTGGGAAGCGGGCGACAGCAGCGAACCGGCCGACGACGGCACCGGGAGCCCGCATCCGGAATCGATGCTGGCGTGGGACGGGCAGGAAGTCTGGCACCTGCCGGGTTGGCGCGGCACGTTCGTGTTCGCGCCGGCCGATGCGGGAAGCGCCGACGCGGT